>DATFVD010000211.1:0-2826 GCA_035260505.1 Terriglobales bacterium | reverse complement strand
CTCTTCGAAAGTGATTCCAGCGGATTCCAGCAGCACGTCGGCTGAGCCTTTGATGTTCTGCACTTTATTGGCAAGATACATAGCGGCCTGCTCGCGCGCGCCTTCTTTTCCTTTTTTCGAATCGCGCCCGATGCTGCCGACAATCACTGAGCCGAGGATCAGCTTCGAAGCATCTTTGCCCGCTTTGGCTGCGCCCTCTTCCATATTGTGTTTTGAGTAGCGCACAAATGCAGGTGTGGTGATCGATGCCGTGAGCAAGCCGTCGCCGAGCGAACCGCCCAGCCTCTGCATCGCTGGACCAGTTCCCGCAACATACACAGGAGGAACTTTGCGCGACGTGCGCGCATCGGCCTTGAGCGGCGGAACGCTGGCGGCGAAAACTTTGCCCTGATATTCGAACTTGTCGCCCTTGAGCACGCCGCGGATGATCTCGATGCTCTCGCGCATTACAGTCGCAGGTCCAACTTTTTCTCCTTCACCCTCGCCGATTTCTTTCATGAAGATCTTCGACGCACCAAGGCCAAGCAGAAAGCGGTCACCCGCCAGATCCTGCATGACGCGCGCTTCCATCGCAATCTGAACGGGATGTCGCGTGTAGGGAGAAATAATTCCCCAGCCGAGTTGAATGCGTTTGGTCTGGCTGGCAATGACGGCGAGAATCGCGGTGGAGGAGCGCGCTTCAAACGAATGTTTACGCCACCAGGGATATGCTTCGGCGATCCAGAAGGTCTCGAAACCCGCGTCCTCGCAGGCCTTGGCCATGGCCACGGTTTCGGTGACGGGCTCCATGCTGAGCTGAAGGACTCCGATGTTGAATGGGATAGTCATAGTAGTTCAGGTCTCAGGTGTTAGGTCTCAGGTCTCAGGAAACGCAAAACCTGCTCCGTGTTGATGCCAAGTCGAAGCTCAGGACCCATCGTTGTGGATTTTCCCGAGACCTGACACCTGAGACCTTGTTTATTCCGGGTCACTCCAGGCGTGCTCCAAGCCTTTCATCAGTTCCCAGACAGCCTTGTTCAGCGGAGTGGGGATGCCGTTCTTCTCGCCCCACTTCACGATTGCGCCGTTCATGAAATCAACTTCGGTTTGGCGCGTGGCGAGCACGTCCTGCAGCATGGAGGCGCGATGCTTGCCGGGGGCATTCGCTCCTTTTTGCACGAGCGTGCGGGGATCGCCATCCAGCTCGATACCGAGCGCCCGGGCGACGGCCTCGCCTTCGGCAATCAGATCGTTGAAGAGTTGACCGGTCGGCGCGAAGCGCGTGGCGGCGCCGTGATGCAGCAGTGTCAAGGCTCCGACGGGGTTGGTGGCTGCGTTGAAGATCAGCTTGGTCCACTGCGCGCCGCGGGCATCTTTCAGGGCGATCACATTCATGCCGGAACGAGTGATCAGGCCAGCCAGTTCTTCTACCTTGGACATCGGTGTTTTCGTCGGTTCAAAGGGACCAATCCAGGTGTCGCCCTTGATGTCGAAGCCGATATGGCCGGGAGCGATTGGATGCCCTGCGGGGAACGTCGTGCCACGAATAACGTACTTCACGTGTTCCGCGATAATCTCTTCGTTACCGACGCCGTTTTGCACCGAGCAGACAGCGCTGTTCTGGTCGAAGGCGCGGGCAACCTGCGCAATCGCGCCGCGGGTGTGGATGGCTTTAGTGGCGACGATGCCATAATCGCAGCGCGGAAGGTCTTTGGGATTGCTCGTGGCATTCAGCTTCGCGGTGAAATCGGCGGCGCCGGAGATTCGCAGACCGTTCTTGCGGATGGCTTCGACGTGATCTTTCCAGACGTCATAGGCCCAGACTTCGGCCTCGCCTTTTTGGGCGAGGTGCGCGGCGAAGAGACTACCGACAGCGCCGCAACCGATGATACAAATTTTCAGCAAAGTTAAACTCCCGTAGAGACGCGTCTTGCCGCGTCTCCGCATACAGTGAGACGGGGCAAGCCCCGTCTCTACAGTGGATTTCCTACGCTCTCTCGCGTTTCGCCGCCTTTAAAGAACATCCATGGCACACCGGCCAGGCACTCGCCTTCGGTCTTGCCGATTCGATATGTGTCCTGGGTATAGAGACAGACCTTGCCATCCTGATCGACAACCTGCGGATGCAGGGAGAAGATCATGTTCTCTTCGAGCGGGATGTCGCTCTTCGCACCGATGGCGGGATACTCCAGCATGGTCGTCCCGATGCTGTGCCCGGAGAGATGGCCGAGTGCGAAGCCGTGGTTGGCGAATATTTCGGCGACCGTGCGATGCACTGTAGAAGCAAGCTCGCCGTGATGCATCAACTTGCGCGCCGACTCCATGGCGTGCGGATAGGCGTCGGCCATCTTCTGCGTGGTCGGACTGGGCTTGCCTTGAATCAGTGCGCGCGAGAACTCGACCCAGTAGCCGCCGGCTCCGGTGACTTCGAGCGAGTAAAGAAGAAGATCGTCGCCAGCAACTTTGCGATGACCGGGCACTTTGAAGTAAGCGTTGGCCTCTCCGTGTTCGCCCGAGAGCAGAATGTTCATCATGCGCGGGCCGGCGCCGCGAGCGAAGAAACGCTCGACCGCGGGCGCCATGACTTCAGCTTCGGTCTTGCCGGGCTTGTAGCCGGCAATCAGCGCCCAGAAGCCGTCGACGACGATATCCATGGCGTCGCGGACTTCGACGAGTTCTTCTTTGCTCTTCACGGCGCGCGCCATGTCGAATTCCTGATCAAAGGGCACGAGCTCGAACGGGCCTTGCGCGAGTTCCCGGTAGTCGCGAACGGCCATGATGAAGTTCATCCCAAAAGTGCCGATGCGTTTCCATTTGCGTTCGACGGCGCGGTCGCGCAGCCACTGG
>DATFVD010000210.1:0-3270 GCA_035260505.1 Terriglobales bacterium | reverse complement strand
CGGAACCTCGGCTTCCATCTCTGGACTAACCCCTGGCTCGGCAAAAGACTGGGTTCCGGCACCTTCCGGTGTCAACTCCGCTGTCAACTCCGCGAGGCCGGGGTCCTCTGTAGTGAGGTCCTCGGCCGCAAGAACGGAAGTTTCGGGGTCAGAAGTTTCGGGGTCGGAAGTTTCGAGACCAGAAGTATCGAGACCAGAAGTATCGAAGTCAGAGGTTTCGGCCGGCTCCTCGGCGACAGCAAGCCCCAGCGCCTCCGCTTCTCCAACGATCTTGGCCGACACTTCCACATCTGCCTCGGGAGCCGCGACCGGAGCGATTCCCAGCAGTTCTTCGTCGCTCGCAATCAGGTATCCTTCTTCGTTCAGATTCCCAATGATCAGTTCGGCGGCCTGGTGCACCGGCGGGCGCACAGAAATCGCACCCAGCTGCCATAGCAGGTGGTCGCTCAAGTTCCCCGGCTTCGACAGGAAGTTCTCGAATGAAGGCTTCTCGATCTCCTCCATTTCTCCCGAGCTGCGATAGCCGGGATCCAGATAGTCCTGGAAAAACGACCCAAAATCAATCTCTTCGAACGGATCCTTTTTCTCATCCGCGACCGTCGGACCCTCTTCCGAGGTGGATTTGACGGCAAGCCGGTCGCGTTCTTCCTCCTGGCGCCCGACGTCATCGAGCAGAGGAACGGCGTCTTCCAGCTCTTCGAGCACCGGATTCTCGACCATCTCGGCATTGATCATGTCCTTGAGCTCGAGTTTGTTGAGCGCAAGCACGGAGACCATTTGCACAAGACCCGGCGTCAGAATCTGACGCTGGGACAACTTGACGTTCAGTTTGTGCTGAAGAAGCACTATTTCTCCCTAAAAGAGTTCTCGGTTCTCAGTCAACCCGCTGCCCTCAGCTGTCCGGCACACGGAGGTGTGGAAAATTTAGCTTCTCATGCACCGAGGTAGATCGTGGATGCACGAAAGGACAATGTGCCCACGCCTTGGTAACTAGAACAGTTCTCAGTTGTGTTAGCGGAGTGCCGGGCGTCCTCGCCCGGCCACCACTCTGCCGGACGGGCGAGACGCCCGTCGCTCCATTAGCAAACGCTTCATCACACCAGTGAGAAGCTTTCCCCCAAATAAACGCGTCGTACTTCCGGATCGGTGCCCAACTCCTCCGGCGTACCGGAGCGGAAGATGCGGCCCTCGTTGATGATGTACGCCCGATCCGTCACCGACAATGTCTCGCGAACGTTGTGGTCCGTGATCAGGATCCCGATCCCGCTGGCCCGCAGATCGGAAATGATTTTCTGCAAATCCAAAACAGCAATCGGATCGATTCCCGAAAACGGCTCGTCGAGCAAAATGAATGTGGGGTTGATGCAGAGCGACCTCGCGATTTCCACCCGCCGCCGCTCCCCGCCAGACAATGCATACCCTCGATTCTGCCGGATATGTTCGAGCCCCAGCTGATCAATCAGCTTCTCCGCTTTTTCCCGGCGTTCATGCCACGAAATCGGCTGAACTTCCAACACGGCCAGGATGTTCTCCTCGACCGTCAGTTTCCGAAAAATCGATGCTTCCTGCGGGAGATAGCTGATGCCGTACTGGCGCGCCCTTAAGTACATGGGGACGCTGGTGATATCTTCGTCGTCGTACAACACCCTGCCTGTGTCGGGAGGAACCAGACCTACGATTGAATAGAAGGAAGTGGTCTTTCCGGCGCCATTCGGCCCCAGAAGGCCGACTACCTCGCCTTGCAGAACCTGAAGGCTGACTCCGTTTACTACGCGTCGGCCACGATAGGATTTCCCAATTTCGTCGGTGGCCAGCGTATGCATTTATCGTGCCACTTGCGTCCTGGTTACAGTCGGGGACGTTTCTCTACCTTCAACGAGCACCCTATCATCGTGTCTGTAGAAAGTCAACGAATCGCCGGTGATTTTGCCCCGTTCGGCATCAAAAATGCTGGGACTTCCGCCCGACGACCCGCCAGCCAGAACAAACTTGTCCTCGGCCGCCGTGTACACCAGGCGGTCCCCCGTCGCATGCCGCGTCGGCTGCGTGATCACAACCTTGCCTTCGGCCACGATCCGCTCCACTTGCCCAGGTGTTGCCGGGCCCGCAGCCGTCTGCGACTCGCTCCGCGACCGCAGGAATACCGTCATCTGCTGCGCCGTCAGCGTAGTGTCGGACCCCTTCGCGGTCACGCCGCCATCGAGGAAAATTCTTCGCTCCACATCGGCATAGTTGAGACGCGCCGATGTGATGGTGACTGGGGTCGCCTTCCCGCTCTTGTCTACCTGCACGAGCACGGTCGAAACAGGTTGGGCCATGCTCCCTTGCGGTATCCCTTGCGCTATTAAGGACCGGTGGTCGCGATCAAATTGAAGCGTGGGCGCCTCCACTACGTTCGCGTTTTGCCACAAGCGGGCATCGCCGGTGTACACCGCAACCGCCGGCGAACGATGCGCCGTCATGCTGCGGCTCGTAACGTGAATCGGGTCAGCGGACGCAAGCATAGCGCCATCCGGTTGCGCCTTTAGATCGGAGTATGTGCTCTTGACATTCCCCTCGGCGACGGCGTCTCCGGTCGCCCGATTAAGACGAATCGTCTGGGCCGTCGTCGTCATGCCGTTGTCCAACACCCGAGGCGATCCGCTGAGCGCCAGCATTTGATCGGCAGCCGTGTATTCTCCACGCTGCGCCGAAGCCTTTAGTGTGCTGTCGACGTAGGTAACACTACCTGTTTGCGTGATCGATGCGACACCGCCCTCTGGCCGGAAGACGACGTCAAGCATCTGGCTGGTCGATATGCGATCGGGCTGTGCGGGCATGCCCATCTTACTGCTGACAATCTTCGCGTCAGGTTCTCCATGCAGTGCGGCCAGGCGATTCTTCTCCGTGAATTTCGCCGTGAACTTTGCCGCTGTAACCACCGTCTTCTGATTCGAGCCCGACTGTGTAATTACAATCTGCGGCGGTCCACTCGTCTCTGCAAGCTCCAGCCGACGCCCATCTTTGACGATGAAATCCATCACCGGGGCAGTCATCTCGATGTCTTGCGCGCCTCCCTTCGTAGGCGACGAGGTCCGCGCCAGCGCCGAGGATTGTGCCGAAGAACGTGCCGACGACATCACTAGATCTCCTGTCCCGCTCTGGCTCTTCTTTTGCGATAGCCGGACGCCGTCCTCAGCATGCACGGTCTTGAGCATCTGCTGCCCGGTAAAGTGTAGCGTCACCCGTCCCGCAGCTGCTTCGGCCTGCTGGAATCCCTGGTTCTGCGCT
>DATFVD010000209.1:0-14305 GCA_035260505.1 Terriglobales bacterium | reverse complement strand
CAGCTTCAAGTGCTGATCAAAGCCGGGCAGACGCTCTTCCAATTCCTCGACCAGCCAGCGGGCGAAGCTCTTCGTCTCCGTGATGGCCAACTTGCAGAACTCCGTGCCGCTGCAAGCGATGGTGCCTCGAAAGAAGGACGATCCGCCAACCCGCAGTCCGATCGCGTCCAATTCCTTGGCCAAGTCGTCGGCATTCAGCCGTGGAACGTTGACGATGAGCAGGTTCTGCATGTTGGTCGCGCGGAGTTCACCGCCCGCAAAGCGATCCGCCAAGTCGGCAGCCACGTGCATTTGCTCCGCCGTAATTCGTCCGCGGAGAACGGCAGCTCCCACGTAGCAGTAGCCCGGTTGCTTTTGCGAATGAATGCCCACGTGATCGCGATAAACATCCGCGGGTGGCGATTCTTCGACAGCGGGGTCGAATTGAAATCCAATCCGCCCTTGCAGTTCGTCCAGAAAACTCTCTGCGGTCCACCCATGCCGCAGGAAGAGAAACTTCAGTCGCGCGCGCTCGCGATGTTCCCGCAACACTTCCGAGTCGCGAAACAGCTCCGCAATCCCCTTAATGGCGGGTAATACCTGGTGCCAGCGGACAAACGCGTTCAATCGCGCCCCCAGGTAGGGTTCGGTGGAGAGCCCTCCGGCAACTCGGAGGGAGAAACCGACTTCGGGTATCCCGCGAACCACCCGAGTAACCGCAGTCAGTCCAATATCGTTGATCTCCGGATAGGGGCACCACACGCGGCATCCCGTAATCGAAATCTTGAATTTTCGGGGAAGGTTATAGAAATCGTTATTACCCGCGAGCATTCGCGACGCCTCAAGCGCTAGAGGCGAAGCATCGCAAATCTCGTCCGCGTCCACTCCCGCCACCGGGCAGCCGGTAACATTGCGCGTGACGTCGCCGCAGGCGCTCATCGTGTTCAACCCGACTCGCGCGAGCGCTTCGAGTACATCTGGAAGAGCCTCGATCGTGATCCAGTGCAACTGAATGTTTTGGCGGACGGTGATATCGCCAATTCCGTGAGCGTAGCGGCGGGTGAGTTCGGCAATAGTGCGCAGTTGGTCGGAACTCAGCAGACCGTTTGGGATCCGGATCCTAATCATGAAGCATTGGAGTGCCCGGCCTTCCCCTCCCTGACCGCCGGTTACGCCCGCCCCATCACCTTGGGTATACACGCCCCACCAGCGAAAATAGGTCCCAATCCATTCCGGGGGAATGGAATCAAACCCCTCGCGCGCGAAGCGTCGGATTTCCTCCAGACCCTCCCATGGGTTCTTGGAGCGCTTGAGGCGTTCGACTCGCTGCGCTTTGCTTTCTTTCGCTGTGTTTGTCATAAGATATTGGCCCGACTGCTTGTCCCAAACTGTTTCGTACCGGAAAATAAAAAACCCACCGCCGGGTTCATCTGGCGGTGGGTTATAAGTGCCGGTTTTAAAAGAAATCCTTTAGTTCGGCAGCCTCCCTGCGCCAGAGCACACGCATGCACAACAACAACAAGAGCACATGCACATCGCGCAAAGATTCTGCTTTAACATGATCAATTGCATTCTAGATCGACCGGCTCTCTGTGGTCAACAAACTTCGGTACCCCTTGTAGATGCAAGTTTTCGATCCAAGGGATCAGAATTTTCGCACCGTCCTAACCCTGGCCCGGGGGGCTCGCCGCCCTAACACCGAGTGCCAGCAATTTCGACCCGTAAGGATCCCAGCCTAGGAGGCGTGTAACTCCGGGCAACGAGTGCTGATTTGGACCGGCGGACCCGATTCAGATTCCCGCGCTGGGAATCGCGGGAAAGGCGTCTCGCAACAAACTCGTAACCCTAACCAATACAAAGACAAGCGCGGATCCGGTTGGTGAGAGAGCCGTGGCGGAGCAAGTGCAATAGAGGACGTGGGAAGTCGCCCCAAAATATGAAAGTTCTAACGAACTTCGCTAAGCGGGGCTAGCGAAGCTTCATCCGAGTAGACAGGCAAATCATGCAGACGAGTTTCGCATCGCGACAACCGGCCGTTGAACAGAAGACGCATCGATCGGCCGCTGCGCAAACATCTCCTGCGAACTGGTTCGCGGCCTATACCAATTCGCATCACGAAAAACGCGTGGCCTCGCATTTTAGCGAGCGCCAGATCGAATCGTTTCTGCCCCTGTATTCAGCGCCCCATCACTGGAAGAACCGTTGCAAGGTAGACCTCGATCTGCCACTTTTTCCAAATTATGTGTTTGTGCATATCGATCCCAGGGACCGTGTGCGTGTGCTCGAAGTGCCGGGTGTGCTGTCGCTGGTTGGTTTTGGACGAACCTTGGCGCCGCTATCCGATTTTGAAATCGAGGCACTCCGCTCGTGTGGCGGACAGCGAAAAATCGAGCCCCATCCTTATCTTGTCATCGGTGAGCGGGTCCGTATCAAGGCCGGACCCATGACCGGGATGGAAGGCGTGCTGGTCCGCAAGAAAACCAACTTTAGGGTTGTGCTCGCGCTGGACGTGATCATGCAATGCGTGGCGGTGGAGGTCGATGCTGACGACTTGGAACCGGCGGCGAAGTATGCTGGCCGAGCAGCCCAGCCACTTGGCTTCGCAGGCTGGTCCCACCCGCGCACCCAGCCGTACAGGCCACTCTAAGCATGCCTGGCCTCGACGAATTCCGGTGGCAGATTTGCCAGCCTATAGCAATTGCTCTGTTGGTTGGTTCGTCGGTAAACGCCGGCTGGGCATCCGATGCAGAAACTCTCAAACCATGCAAGCGCCACAGTACGTGGCAAGAAAGTACGTGGCAAGAAAGTACGTGGCAAGAAAGTACGTGGCAAGAAAGAGAAGACAGCCATTCTTCGGAGCCGTCCGGAACCAGTCCCGCTAAGAAACATCGAACGAGTGCGGCAGTCGGTTTCTGCCCGGCACTCTTCGCCCACGACTTCTTCTCCGATCAGAAAGCGATTTGGACCAGCCCCTTCCATCCACATATCCAAGACAAAAATTGGCTCTTGCCCCTGGGAGTTGGCACCCTCGGTCTGGTGGCGGGCGATCAAGACATCATGCGGCATTTCGGAAACACCCCGATGGCCCACAGCAACAGTTTTAGCCGCTACGGACTCGCGGCCATGGTCGGTGGCGCCGCCAGCTTGTACCTGCGCGGAACAATCACCAACGACGCTCACAACCGCGAGACCGGCTTCCTCGCGGGAGAAGCGGCAGTGAACAGCGTGTTCGTGGGCGAAGCGATGAAGCTGATGTTCCAGAGGCCGCGTCCCAATACCGCGAACGCGGGCAGCTTCGGAGCAGGAGGCGCCTCATTTCCTTCGGAACATGCGCTGTTAGCATGGTCGATCGCCAGCGTCATCGCCCATGAGTATCCCGGCCCGCTAACCAAACTGCTGGCCTACGGCGCGGCCACGGGAATCAGCGATGCGGTGGACATTTTGAAAGCCGTCCTCACCGGTTCGTTCGCGTTCCTGTTAATCGTGCGTTATGGGTTGGGGCTGAAAGTCTTTCCGCTGACCATTTACGCTCTGGAGGCATTGATCACCTTTACCCTTTTGACCGGCATACGCGTACTCTCACGGGTGCTGGCGGAAACTGTGCGGGCGGACTCGACCTCGAAGCGTTTACTCCTGATTGGTGCCGGACATGCCGCCCAGATGATCATCCGCGAAACCCAGGAAGTAGAAGCCGGCTATCGGGTGATCGGTTGTCTCGATGACAATCCACTGAAGAAAGGGCTGCGGGTTCTAGGCGTGCCTGTGTTCGGATCCGTCCAAACTCTGACAAAGGTAGTGAGCCAGCAGAGGATCGACGAAGTCCTGATTGCGATTCCATCGGCTGCCCCAATCCAGATGCGCCGCCTGGTAGCAATCTGTAAAAAAACAAGTGTTTCCTTCCGAAGCGTTCCCTCAATGACGGAATTGATCGCGGGTCGAGTCACCTTGCAGCAGGTTCGGGAAGTTTCGCTCGCGGATCTTCTGGGGCGTATCCCTGTCGACCTCGATCTGGAATCAGTGCGGGAGCATATTCGGGACCGCGTGGTCATGGTTACAGGGGCCGCTGGATCCATCGGCTCCGAACTGTGCCGGCAAATCAGGACGTACCAACCGAAACTGCTTGTGTGCCTCGACCAGAATGAAACCGGGATCTTTCATTTGCAGCATCAGCTTGCTCAGGGCGACGATGCCGAGCGCAAGGCATTTTGCGTCGCCGATTTCTGTAATCCGGAACGTATGCGCAGAATATTCCTGACCTATGGGGTTGAGATCGTCTTCCACGCCGCCGCCTACAAGCACGTGCCCGTAATGGAATCCAATGTGGAAGAGGCGGTCAGCAACAACGTTTTCGGACTGCTGACCTTGCTGAACGTAGCGCAAAGTTCGAATTGCGAGACCTTCGTAATGATTTCCTCCGACAAGGCGGTGAACCCGACGAACGTCATGGGCTGCACCAAGCGGGTGGGAGAATTGATTCTCGCAGCGTGGCCCGGGGAGCAACTGCGCTGCGTGTCGGTCCGGTTCGGCAACGTCCTCGGATCGAATGGAAGCGTGATTCCGCTCTTCCAGGAACAGATCCGTCAAAACCAGCCCATCACCATCACTCATCCCGAGATCACCCGCTTTTTCATGACAATTTCCGAAGCGGTCAGCCTGGTGTTGCAGGCCTTCGCAGTCGGCCGGAACGGCGACATTCTCGTGCTCGACATGGGAGAGCCGGTTCGGGTCGCGGACCTGGCGAAAACTCTGGTTCGCCTCTCGGGCAAATCCCGCCCGGAATTCAAGTTCATTGGCCTCCGTCCGGGAGAAAAACTCTTCGAAGAACTCTTCTATCCCGATGAGCGGGTCCTGCCGAGCGCCTGCGAGAAGATCGCCTGCACGGAGGGCGTAAAGCTAGCCTGGCCGGCCTTGAAGCGTGGCCTAGACCAACTCTATGTCGCCGTGTCGCTCGGCAAGCGAGCCTCGATCCTCGCCCAACTCAAGCAAATCGTGCCGCAATTCACTTACCCGGGTTGCGACCAGGCCGGGAGCGTGGTCGGAATAGTGCCTGACGTGCAAGAAGCTCGACCGCTAGTGGAAAGGTTGGAATTGCCCTATTGAACCTCAAGCCAGGTCATGGTTTAAAACCTTTATCAATTTGTATCTTCATTGCGGGTATCCGTCAGGATGCGTGCGATGCCACTGCCACGAACTTTCGACAATAGCTTTCAAATCAGAGAATCTCGGCTTCCAGCCCAGATCGCGCCGAATTTTTTCTGAGCCGGCAATTAACACCGCTGGATCCCCCGTACGTCGCGGCGATTCGATCACCGGCACCGGATGCCCGGTGACTTTGCGCGCCACTTCGACCACCTCCCGCACACTGAAGCCCTGGCCGTTGCCCAGGTTGTAGATCAGCGGATCGGAATGATCGAGTTCTTTTTCCTGCGCCAGCGCTTCAAGGGCCAGCAGATGCGCGCGCGCCAGATCGCTGACGTGTATGTAATCGCGGATGCATGTGCCGTCCGGCGTGGGATAGTCCGTGCCGAAAATGTTCACATGTTCGGAGCGGCCGAGAGCGACTTGCAGAATCCTCGGAATCAGATGGGTCTCCGGTTGGTGCGCTTCTCCTTTATCGGGGCGGGACGCACCAGCGGCATTGAAATATCGCAGGCTGGCGTAGCGCAGGCCGTGAATCTGATGGAACCATGCCAGCATTCGCTCCACCAGCAGCTTCGATTCGCCGTACGCATTGGTCGGACGGACGGGATCGTCCTCCTCAATCGGAGTGCGCTCGGGATTGCCGAACAGCGCAGCCGTCGAGGAGAAGACGAAACACTTTACCCGCGTGGCCAGCATCGCTTCGAGCAGCGTTAGCGCATTCGAGGTGTTGTTGCGGAAGAATTCTTCGGGAGCCTTCATCGACTCGCCGGCTTCGATCAACGCCGCAAAATGCATGACGGCATCAATCCTGCGGGACCCCAACAACTGGTCAAGGCATGCGCGATCCGCCAATTCGCCGACTACCAGTTCGGCGCGTTTCGGCACCGCCTGACGATGGCCGCGACTCAGGTTATCGAAGACCACAACATCGTGTCCGGCCTGCAACAGCTCCTCGGCAACCACGCTGCCGATGTAACCCGCTCCCCCTGTAACTAGAACCTTCATTGGTTTCGTGCCCATTTCTTAGGCGAACTTTCTCGTTACATCTCAGACCATCTGAACCACCGCGCCGGCCTTGAACGCATTCGTGTTGTACAGGGCGTATAAAACGCTGTCAAGAAGCTGCACTCCGAGAAAACTGTGGCTGGTGAAGTTTTCAGTTTTTCCTTGGGTCCTAATGTTTCTGATCACCGCGCTGGCCATCAATCACGCGGAGGTCGTCATCTTCCCCAAGATATTCCCAGCGTTGCAGCGCGATCGGCACATTGCCATTTCTCCACAGGAAGTCATGAAACGCTGGCAAGCTGAACTTGTCGCCCTGAGCCAGCTTGGCGTCGGCAAGGAAATGCAGGATCTGGCTCTTGCCAATCTGGTAGCTGATGGCTTGCCCGGGATCGGTGGCAAACAGCGCAGCTTCGGCCTCCGCTGTTTTCTTGTCCATGGGCACGTGTTGGGAGAGGTAGTCTGCAGCTTGCCCAATGGTGAACGATCCCAGTGCAAGTTTCACATCCACTTCGACGCGTAACGCGCGCAATCGCATGAAGTTGTAGATGATTTCCTGAGTACGCGGGCTATCGTCAAAGAGTCCTGCCTGCAACATCATTTCCTCAGCATAAAAGCCGATTCCTTCATTGGCTCCAGAATCGTAATAGTGGCGCCGAATCGGGTCGGCGTGCCTCCAGGACAAACACATCTGAAAATAATGTCCCGGAACGCCCTCGTGAACCAGGTCCGGACGCGGGTCTTTGGCAGTCGCCAGCCAAAAATATCCCAGCGGGCCTGACGGCGGGCTGGCCCAGCGCACGCCATCCTCATTCAGCCTGGACGGACCGGTGAAGTCGTCCACTTCTCCAAAATCCGCCATTGCTTCAAGATAACCCGGCATCGGCCGCAGTGTGTAATGCCGAATGTCGGCAGGCACCGTGAGAATGCCCTTGTCTTCAAGAAATTTGCGGATCGCAAGTTCGTCGTGCTTAGCCCTGTCGATCTCATCCTGCAGATTTGCGGCGGGCTTAAGCTCAGGTATTCCCTCGTTCCGCTGCTTTTCGTATTGCTCGAACGCCACCGAGCGGTCCCATTCCTGGCGGCTGATGGGCAAGAGCTGTTCTGGGCCATAGGGAAGAAGAGCAACATTGCGCAGAAAGAATTCGTAGTTCGCTCGTCCGACAGCGGCATTATCGGGCATGGTGTCGAGCTTCGCTTGCAGCCAGGTACGATACGCTTCCAACGCGAGAATCGCTTTCTCCGTTCCCGCTCGAAATTTCGCAGCCAAGGTTTCGTTTCCCGATCCGCCGTAGTGCAGCATGGGCGCAACCTCACGTTCAACTCGCTCCAGTTCGGGTCGAATCTGCTTCAAATCTCCAATTGCCAATTGCGCAAAGGGGCGGACAGCGTGGAGGTTCGCCTTCCCATCATCAATGATCCTGGGGATGTCTTGCATCCGCTCCGTGATCTCGCGGCTGCGCGCAGCGTCAAATGGAGGAGGCTGCACCAGCGCTTCCAGCAGCGCGGTGAGCGTCTGGTCGAGATAGAACGAAGGGTCCCGCTGCCATCGCGGATTGATATCCAACTCCCAGCGCACGCGGGAAAGCGCAGATCCCATCAATCGGTAATCGACTTGTCTAGCCACGGTCCAACCCGTTGAGTCGATTTGCTTCCACTGCTTTTCGAAGTCTTCCAGTGTCGCCTTTTGCTTCGCAATGGAACCGGCGGACCAATCCCGCGAACCAGCCTGATCTTCGAGGGGACGCTCGATGCGCGGGATATCGTCCTTTGAGAAGGGCTGATAACGCGCTCGCCATTGCCAGAAGTCATGAGCAAGTGCTTCCAGTGCGCCAGTGGGGGTCTTGTCTCCGGCAAGCACGGATTCCTCGAGGGAGCAACCAAGAGCCATTGCGATGAGGCATGCCGGCAGAAGCCGTCGGAGAGCAAGACGCAGTTTGATCATCATGGCATCTTAAATCAGTCGCAAAGAGAGCCGACTTGCGGCGGCGAAGAAGCTTCGCCGATCCGAAACCATACACAAAGAAAACGTCCCGGAGGAAACATCCGGGACGTTTTTCTTTTTGCACCGAATTCGCGCAAAGCTTGCCGGGCTACGTTCGTTCGAAGTTGGTGCGATCTCAGTGCGAAACGGCCGCAAACAGCGGCGAGTGCATCAGGGACTGAAACTTCTGATCGTCGCTTTTGAAATGAAGTTGCACGTTCGAGCTGTCGGAATCGACAGTGGTGGCGTCCAGGGCAGTCTTTTCGACAGCGCTGGCATTCATTTTCTTGTAGAGCATGCCGGCCTTCACGATCGTGGATAGAGTGGCTGCGGTCATGGAGTCGGCGGTGAGAACGCTGAGATCGAAATTCACTCCGCTCTGGAAGTTCATGGTGTAGCGGGAAGCCAGGATGCGCTTCTTGAGTGTCTCGTAGTCCGCAACTTTTGCGGCGTCGCCCATAGCCGAGTACATCATGGCCTGGGTTCCCTTCTGGTCGAGGATGCTCCACACGGAAGCGCCATCGACGGCGGACATCTGGTCCGTCATCACCGGGTTGGAGTCAAGCGAAGGGCGCTTGCCGTCGCGGGTATCGAGCGCGCTCTGCAACGAGGCGGGCGTGCCGAAGGCCAGCGTGTTATCGTCAAGAAAGGTCATCACTAAGCCGTTATCCATGGGAAAAATGCTGGTGGTGCCGTATTTGGTGGCGGCGATTTTCTTGAGCTTCATCCTTTTCAGGACGGCTTTGGCGGAGAATGATCCGGCCGCCACGCCGATGGTTTGAATGCCCTTCTTCTCGGTACGGAAAGAGGCGAAATTGAGCTGGTCGAGATCGCGCTCGGCGTCAATGCCGACGCCTTTCAGTGCGGTCTCGAGTTCCTTCAGGTTGTCGGGTAGGACTTGCGCTTTTAGCGCCATCGCGGTTGGCGAATCCTTGAGCGCCCGGTAGTCGACGCCGATCAGCTGCTGAATTTCAGAGGGCATCATGGAACGCGCCGACGACGCGATCGGCATGGAATAGCCAGCTGTTGCGCAGAGAAGCAAAACCGCAAAACACAAATTCTTCATAAGTCCTCGAAACGAAGTCCGCTGAACAATATCCTCAGGCTTGGGGTTTGCAAGTTTAGATGCAGAACGCAAACCGCGCGTTGGGGATCTTTCGCAGACTATACGGTGTTGTGATCCCATTCTAGTCCCTAACTCGCGTGGCTGAACCGTAACTAAAGTACTTCCTCTTCAGCATGGCTCTTGAACGCTCGAAGCACCGCGGCTTGCGCGGAAAAGGGGCGACTCAGACTGAACCACTGAGCGCAGCCGTTTTCACTCTTAGAATCGACGAGGCGGCTCCCGACAAGGCCTGATGAGGCCCTCGCCCGGTCCATTTTGGACCGCAGGGTCTGGAGGGAAAATCCAGCCATGTCTCTGGTTTAAAGGTGGCCGCAGATTAACCCACCACTACCGAATCTTCAGTGACTGAAGACGGAAGGAGTACTGTCGGGCGCTTGTTTCTTCTGCAATCCATTCACAAAAGCGGGAGGGGCCTTGCCATGGCGCTTGCCAAGCATCCATTCGAGCCGGTTTTGCAGATCCGACTTGTTTAGTTCACCCAGGACGCGACCTGTAAGATTGCCATCCGCATCGAAGAATGCGGTCGCCGGAATCGCTTCGCCGAGCTGAAGTTGTTGCATCTGATCGGTAGTAGCGCCCACCAGCAGTGGAAACGCAATCTTGTTCTTCTCAGCAAATGGTTGAATCAGCGGTTGACCCTTCTCGTCATCTACAGAGGCGCCGAGCACGACCACACCTTTCTCTTCATATTTCCTTTGCATCTCCCCGAGCAGAGGCATCTCGTGTTGGCACGGAACGCACCACGTCGCCCAGAAATTTAGTACTACAATCTTGCCCTTGTGCTTGCCGATATCTTGAGTGTTTCCGTGCGTATCGCGCAGTGAGAGTTGCGCAGCGCCCTTTCCGCTGCATGCAAGGATTGCAAACAAGCAGAAGGTCGCCACCCCGGCATTTCGTAGGCTTCTCATTAGCTCTAGCTCTCCGCGCAATAGCGGTCAGAATGAACGGGCATATCCCACCAAAATGAGGTAATCGGCAAAAGCTGCGTCTCCCGCTTTGCCTTGGATCAGATCGGGCACGCTGCGCTTGCGGTTGCGCTGCACCGCGACCGGTATGTTTAGCGACCAGGTGCTTTTGCCTCGTTCGTATTGCATACCTGGCTCGACTGACAACGCGTACCCGGGACGGCGGAAACCGAGACTACCGCCGATGAGGTCGCGCACTTTTACCCCCTCGTAGCGCATCCCGAACTTCGCCGCCAGACCGCGAATCTTCGGAACGGGGTATGCAAGACCGCCATCGGCGAGATATTGATCCGGGATGGACGTCGTGGACGTAAGCGGATTTGGTGGAAGCTTCACTCCGGCCAGAGAAGCATTGGGAGTCCCATTCCGCTCCTGCGGCGTGATCAAGTAGGTTCCTGAGCTGTAGAGCACGGCCTTCTTCACGCGCTGATAAGCCTCGGTCCCGAGCAAAATACCCCATCCACCGGAACCGGGCTGGATGGACTGGTCGACGAAGACCCGTTGCGGACCCTTGACCGTCTGAACCGTGTCGCGCACGTCATCGCTGCCAGTCGGAAATACAGTACCGAAAGAGAACGCAATGTTGTGACCCTTTTCGGCGGGCGGACGGTGCAGCCAAACCTGAGCCGATACCGCGAGGTCACCGATGCCATTGGCGTGGCTCACCTGGTCAGGCGCATTCGGGATGTGGAAGTACACATTGAAGAGTTGGTGGTCGTAAGTGCGCGTCGCATTCATGATGGGCAGGCTTGCCGTCATGCTCCAGCGCGGATTGATCTTGTAAGTCAGCGAAACGTCAAAGAGATTGAGGTAATTCACCACCTGGGTCTTCTGAGCTTCACGCTGTGTCTGCTCCGTCGTGCCGACGAAATGGCGGAACGAATGCTGGAAGCGGTAACCGGTCGAGATCGACCAATGACGCGCAGAGAGAGGATTCTTATCTTCCGAGAGGTTCGCCTTCTCAGCCTTGGCATCGGATGTACTGCACAACGCGCCAATCACGGGCGCGCTAGATCTTGCAGCCACTCAACCTTGGCCCGAGGCACGTAAAGCAACCGTCAGGACAAAAGTGAAAAGTAACGAGATAGCCCCCAGCCTCGATCGTCTCATCAATCTCCCCCAAAAATCAGGGATCATAGTAGGTGGGAGTGGACGCACTCACAATAATGTTTTTGTACTAAGAACCACGACGGGGAACACCGTGATTCTGGGCGGATCGTCGGCAATCAGGAAACTAGTGGTCGTCGGTAATATCGCCAAGTCGCCAACAACTTTAGCGAGCGGGTTCGTGAAAACGAGATACGCTCGAGCTTTTCAGCACTGCTGCGCGCTGGCGCGTTGCGTTGACGAACGCCTCGTCCTTTCGCGAATCGTTCTCCAGTGAATCGAGATTAATTTCGACGTTTGCGAGGGCGCCTTCGAGGGCGGCTTGGGCGAGGGCAATCGCGGTTGTCAGGTCGGACTTCATGTTCGGGTTGGTGATCGGCTTCAGCTTTGCAGCGATCTCGGCCACCTCGACTGCCTTTTCGGCGACGCCGAGAGGAATGCTGGCCGCTTCCTTCAGAGCCGAGCTGATCGCGGCGTCGCTGCGGTTTGCGTTGCCACCGGATTCCTTCGCCGACTTATAGGCCTTCATGACGACGTTGTAAGACTCCGCGTCGGCGTCGATCGCGGACTTCAGTTCCTCGCGAAGTTGGCTCAGTCTCACGATCGCTTCGCTGAGCTGGCTTTCGTACTGCAGGTAAGCTCTCTTGCCGCGCGACATGGACGCTACCATGACTGCCAGGCCGGCGGCCATGGCTCCGCTGGCGGCGGCGGCGCTGCCTCCTCCGGGAGTTGCGGTGGGCGCGGCCAGTTGTTCGATGAAGGGCTCGACTCCGGCCCGGAGCCCGCCGACCGCCATCTTTCCGGTCATTATCGCGGCGAGGCGGTTTTCCAGGATCAGCGACGAATCGAAATTCTCGACTTGCAAGTACCATTCCGCGGCCTGCTCCAACGCCCGCTTCGGAATCAGTCCTACGATCTCGCTTGAAACCGGGATGACGCCGTAGCGCGCGGCTTCGCGCTTCACGAATTCGAAGACGCGGTGGATGGGAGTCTGCTCGAAGTCGGTCAGGTTCATCGAGACCTGGGCCATGCCGCGCACCAGGAATCCGGCACCTTTGACGAAGCGCAGGCCACCAGTAGAAAAGCGCACGGCCTTCGCGACTTTTTTCGCGATGTCTACGTCGGGCGTGTTCAGGAAGACGTTGTAAGCGATTAGTGCTTTGCGCGCTCCTACTACAGTTGCACCGGCGGTGCGGTGTACTCGAGGATCGCCGAAATCAGGTTTGCGGGCGGGGTTGGTTGTAATGTCGTCGCGGATACCTTCGAACTGCCCGCGCCGAATGTTTTCCAGGTTCTGGCGTTCGGGCGTGGCCGCAGCGGCTTCGTACAGATAGACCGGGATCTGAAAGCGTTTCCATATCTCAGCTCCAACGTGCTGCGCCATGGCGACGCAGTCTTCGATGGTGACGCCGTCAATTGGGATGAAGGGCACGACATCGGCCGCGCCCATGCGCGGGTGGGCACCTTGATGTTTGGTGAGATCGATCAACTCGGCGGCTTTGCCTACTCCGCGAATAGCGGCTTCCTGAATGGCTTCACGCTCGCCGACCAGAGTGATCACGCAGCGGTTGTGGTCGTAATCCATCTCGCGGTCCAGGAGATAGACGCCGGGAATCTTCATGGCTTCGACAATGGCATCGACTTTGGTCGGGTCGCGGCCTTCCGAAAAATTCGGTACGCATTCTACTAGGGTGCTGGGCATGGCCTGAAGGATAACGGGCGGTGGTTGGGTGAGGCAACAGGGGCGTGAACGCAACGGTTTTGCGGTGGAGTGACGGGCGTCTCGCGAGCCTGCCCTGAGCGAAGTCGAAGGGTCCAGATTTGAGGTGGCCGGGCGGGGACGCCCGGCGCTCCACCAGCGCGATTGACACAATGCTCGTCGAACCGGCAGACTACGAAATATGCGGTGCCCGCCTCGACTCTCCGGCCGTGGATTTACTTGACGATAGTCCTGCCTAAAACGTCCGTCGGCCGTTTCCCTGCTTATCAGTAAGTGTTTCTCAACGACCAATCATTGCTTGATTGAAGCTTGAAAGGATGCGTCATGCTGCGTCAGCCTCTACTGTCCCTGTTGCTTGTGTTGTCGTGTCTGCCTGCGTTTGCCCAAAAGGGGCGCCATTTCAACTTCCATTACACATTCACGGTAAAAAATGTAAATGCGGGCGATCGCGTGAGGGTGTGGATTCCGCTGGCCCACTCCGACGGCTTCCAGGAGGTGAGGGTTGTTTCCAGGAATGGAGACTTGCAGGTGAGGCAGGTTCGCCAGCCGGAATACGGGAACGAGGTTCAGTACGCCGAGACTTCTAAGGCGGACAAAGGCGAATATAAGTTCTCCGTAGACTACGACGTGGTTCGGAGAGAGCACGTGGTGCTGGTGAACGGGAAGCCGGTTGCTGAGACGCGGACTGCGACAGCGCCGCGCGTTTCCCCGCAACCCGAGTTGGCGCGATTTCTTGAGGCGGACCGACTGGTGCCGGTTACGGGAGTTCCGGCGCAACTGGCCGCGCAGGAAACAAAAGGCGCAACTACGCCGCTCGATAAAGCCAAGGACATTTACGAATATGTTTTTCGCACCATGAAATACGACAAGACCGGCACCGGCTGGGGACATGGCGACACGCTTTGGGCGTGCGATTCAAAGCATGGCAACTGCACAGATTTTCACTCGGTATTTATTTCGATGGCACGAGCCGAGAAGATTCCGGCGCGCTTTCAGATTGGGTTTCCGCTTCCTTCGGGCAAACACTCGGCTGAAATTCCGGGGTACCACTGCTGGGCAGAGTTCTATCTCGATTCGACCGGCTGGGTCCCAGTTGATATTTCGGAAGCATGGAAACATCAGGAAAAGCATGATTACTTTTTCGGCGCGCACGATGTGAATCGGATGCAGTTCACCCAGGGACGCGATCTGAAACTCGCGCCGGCGCAGGAGGGTGCGCCGCTGAACTATTTCGTTTATCCGTATGTGGAGATCGGCGGGAAGGAATATCCGAATGTTTC
>DATFVD010000208.1:0-3004 GCA_035260505.1 Terriglobales bacterium | reverse complement strand
AAGCGATTGATTGCTGTCAAGCTGGTATCTCCTCAAGGTAACTTCGAGCCTATATGTCCGATAAGGGAGGCTTACAGAGCCAAGGGCTCTTGACCGGAAATGGGCTGTTCTTCATCAAAACGGTATCAGAGATTGCCTCCTGAGCGCAACGCAATTGGCCGACGCCGAAGGGATCTGCCATTGAGTGGGAGCCAGTTGGCTCTGAACGGTGCAAGACGGGCGGCAAAAGGAAGAAAAGAAAGAGACAAACTTAAGGCAGCAAAGGTTGCGGCGGGGCAGCCGGCAAGATTCCCTGGGGACCAAAAGTAACGGTCTTGACCTCCCCATATTCTCCGCCGGTGGCGAGCTTCCTTCCGTTGAATTGAAAGTCGACAGCGCCCGCGTTTCCGGTCCTGACGATGATTTCTTTCCGGCCCCGGACCGAGCGCTCGCTTCCGGCGGCCAAAAGTTCGGACGAGATCGTTTTGCCGTCGGCAGTGATCGTGGTCCAGGATTCCTCCCGCGCCCGGATGACGACGGTAAACTCGCCAGGAGTCGGGCCGGAGGAAGCAGTCGCTAAGTCGTGAGATGTTTTGGGGACGGGCGGGACAGACACTCCGGCTGGCGAACCGGTTGTGGGCGAGCTAGCTGTCGGCGAATCAGAGCCAGATCCATGGCCGGATACCTGCTTCGCGACCGCGGGTGGAGTCGCCGGAACTGCCTGTTTCGTGTTCTCGCGACGGTGATGGTTCCAGAACGACAGTGCCAGAGCGACGATGAGCAGAGCGCCGGCGAAGACGCCCCAGGGTACCTGGCGGGGAGGGAAGTCGGCAGCAGCTTCCAGGCGGCTGATCTTATCTTGATTTTCGCGGACTGCGCCTTCGTGCGCTACGTTTATGGTCTCCGTCGACGCGGGCAGGGGGTCGCCGGAAGCTTGCATGTAGTCGGCGATGGTTTGATCTTCGTCGAGGCCAAGGAAGCGGGAATAAGCACGGACAAAGCCTTTGTTGAAAATGCCTCCGGGCAACTGGTTGAAATTATCCTCTTCCAGTGCTTGCAGCATGCGGATTCCGATCTTGGTGGAGATGGAAATCTGCTCCAACGTGATCTTGCGCTTTTCGCGCTCCAGTTTCAGTTTTGCACCAAAGGACGGCAAACCAGTCTCCCGCTTTTGCCGGGAATTCTATCCTGCCGGGAAACAAGATCATAGAAAATTGGTAATTGTGTAATTTCTAAATTTGGTAATTTGAAAATCTGGGGCTATGAAGGCGAGTTTTGCCGATTCCCCCTGATGCCAGGCGGCGAGGTGCATTGGGGGTGCAGGCCTAAACGCAGCCCTTTAAGGTGGATGCATTCTGCCGGGATGGCCAGCCTGAAAACCTTACTAACCCATTTCTCGACGCCCTCGCGGTCTCGGCGGTAATAGACTGGCAATGGGATATGCGGCGGGGAGCACGGGTTGGCTTGTGGGATACTGGTTACCTCCGTTCGTTGCCCGGGCAGCGCGGACAAACTTATAATTTCGTATCCAGCCACTCGAACTGAGGAGTTCATGTCGGAGGCAGCGGGCACGTCCCCAATTCGCCTGTCCCAAGAGCTGACCATCTTTCATGATGTCGCCAAGGCGCTGACATCATCGCTCAACCTCGATTCGATCCTGCAGACGATCATGGAAAAAATGGCGGAATATTTCCGCCCGGATACCTGGTCGCTGCTGATGGTGGATGAGGAAAAAGATGAGCTCTATTTCGCCATCGCGGTCGGAGCAGCGGCTGAGGTCCTGTCGAAGGCGCGTTTGAAGGTGGGGGAGGGAATCGCCGGTTGGGTGGCCAAGCACGGGCAGGCGCTCATCGTACCCGACGTGCAGAGTGATCCGCGGTTCTCATCCCGGCTGGACGAGATGACGCGACTGCAGACGCACTCCGTCATCTGCGTGCCGTTGCGCTCGAAACACCGAGTGCTGGGCGTGATCCAATTGGTGAACGCGAACGTTGGGCTGAGTGAACAGGAACTGTTTTTCCTCCAGGCCTTGTGCGATTACGCCGCAATTTCAATCGAGAATGCGAGGGCGGTCGAGAAGATTCAGGAACTGACCATCACCGACGATTGCACCGGTTTGTTCAACGCGCGCCATCTGCACAAAACGCTCGAAACCGAGGTCTACCGCTCAGCGCGGTTCGGCTACCAGTTCAGCGTGATTTTCATCGACCTCGATCACTTCAAGCAAGTCAACGACACGCATGGACATCTGGTGGGAAGCCGGCTGCTGGCCGAAGTCGGATATCTGATCAAAGCGCAGTTGCGGCTGATTGATTTTGCTTTTCGCTACGGTGGGGACGAGTTCGTGGTTCTGCTGCCGCAAACCACCAAAGATCAGGCGGTGGTGGTCGCGAAACGTTTGCAGGATTCCCTGCGCACGGGGACCTTCTGCACGGACCAGGGCTTGAACCTGAACGTGCGCGGAAGTATGGGGCTCGCGACCTTTCCGAATGATGCGCAGACGCCGCACGACATTATCCGCCAGGCGGACGAGATGATGTATATGGTGAAGAATTCGAGCCGCGACAATATCGGAGTTGCGTCGCAAGGGCTGATGGATCCGTAGAGAGGCAGGTCTTAGCTCTTAGGTCTCAGGTCCCAGGGAGACGCGCCGCTCGGTAGGACACCGATCCCCGACTTCACTGTTTTTCTCGCTTCTTTAGATCTGCGGGCTGGTCTGTTTTCTGCTGCGCCTCTTTCGGGTCTGGCTTCCATGCAGACGCGTTGGCGGCCGCGGAAGGATTCACGCCGAAGTCCCACACATAGAGGTTCATTCCTTCTTTTCCCAGCATCTCGGCGATAGCGTATTCGCCTGCCGCCAGAGGTTCGGTGGCAGTGACCTTCACCCAGCCTCCGGTCATGGGGGTAACCGTGGCCGCGACAAAACGTTCGTCGGCTTTCATCTTTCCAGTAACCGCGATCTTGATTGCGCCGGCAACGCGTTTGCCGCCCTTGACCTGGATGCGAATGATCTTGAATCGCTCGG
>DATFVD010000207.1:0-4572 GCA_035260505.1 Terriglobales bacterium | reverse complement strand
CGTATTCGGCATTCGGATCGCTCTCAAGACCTTCAATCATCTTCTCGATTTCGGCACGCTTCATGCCCCGGCGCTCAATCAGAAACTCGACCACTTTTTCATCCGGAGCCACAATGCCCGTAAAGCCCCCAATTTCGGCCGCCATATTCGTCATGGTGGCGCGCTCGTCCACCGACAGCGCCTCCACCGCTTCCCCTGCGTACTCCATCACTTTCGCCAACGCTTTGCCGCTGCGCACATAATCCAGCGAAAGAATCTTCAGGATGAAATCTTTCGCCGTGACGTTCGGATGCCGTTTGCCCCGAATCACGATCTTCACCGACTCCGGCACTTTGACGCGAACATCTTTCGTAATCC
Organism: Terriglobales bacterium; assembly: GCA_035260505.1. GTDB lineage: Bacteria > Acidobacteriota > Terriglobia > Terriglobales > Acidobacteriaceae > Acidiflorens. The sequence continues at coordinate 4,215 of DATFVD010000207.1, read as the reverse complement.
ACGAGTTGAAAACATCCGTCGTCCCGATGCCAAAGGCGATGCATCCGATAGCGCCGACGTGGGGCGTGTGCGAATCGGACCCAACGTTCACTTGTCCCGGCAGCGCATAAGTCTCCAACATCACCGAGTGGCAGATGCCCTCCGAGCCCTTGCGGTCGGCAAGTTCGCCGTGCAACTTGATTCCCTGCTGCTTGGCGAAATCTTCCTGTTTCAACTTGAGTTGCGTGGCTAAATCAAGCAGCCCCATTTTTTTCTTCTCTTCGGAGATCACTTCATCGAGAAAAGTTAGATGGTCGCGGAAGAAGCGAATGCTAGAGGCGTCGTTCACGGGAACGTTCTTACCAACGTTCTGCTCGTAAAAAATGGAAGCCATAGGCGTGACGTACTCATGGCTGAACCGCAAATCAACGCGAGTGAACCCAGTGTCCCCAGGCCGCACAAAACACGTAGGGATGGACGCATTCGTCCGTCCAGCCGAGCGCAGTTCGGCAGTCTCCGATGCTGCCGGCAACATGTGCGCCGCAAAAATCTTCTCCGCCAAAGTCATCGCCCGCGCCGGAGTCTTAATGGGCGGCAGAAACACCTTCCTCTGCGTGCGCGCAACATTGAACGGAAACAACCCCCCATACTCAATCACCTGCCGAGTGATCTCGTCCTCCCCGGCGGTAAATTCACTGAGCGCGATTTCTTCCCCAGCGCGAATCCGGTCAATCAAGGAAAAGTTGATCGAAGTCAGCAACCCGAGGTTTTGGCAGTTCTGCTTGTAGATCCGCTCAATATTCTCCGCAATCGCGACTTGAATCCCGGCGGATAGCTCCGCATAAGGCGACTGCTCGCGACTCGATCCCTTGCCCCGCCGCTTGCCACTCACCGAGCACACGAAGCCGCCCTTCTTAACATCGCCGCGCCCAACCGGCAGCGTGTCGCCGCACCTCAAGCCCACATAGGGGATCTCGCCAAGCGTCCGATCAAAATAGAAACAGCAGTGCGCGGGGGTAATCTCGTCAGTGGAAATGTCGTCGCGGAGTTTAGGATTCTTGGCCGGATTCTTGGTGTCCCACGGCAGGTCCCATCCCGTAAGCTGCTTCTTGACCAATTCCGGGTTTTCGGTAAGAAACAGAATGCGCCCCTGCAGCCGCACCTTATCAGGACGCTTTTCGATCTTGCGTTCAAGCAGAGACGAAATCACGTAACTAATTGTACCGCTTGCACCGAGACGGTGGAGCGACGGGCGCCTCGCCCGTCCTAGAGCAGTTGGGCAGCCGGGCGAGGACGCCCGGTGCTCCACTAGAACCTTCGATCCTTCCCGTAGGCAACCGGACTCGGCAACTCTTCCAACCCCCGGCCCGCGAAGATCTCCTGAAACTCATTCATCAGCGCATCGTGCACCAGCCCATTTGACGCCAGCGTCTCGCGGCTGGCGATCTGGAATTCGCCGCCCGAAAAATCGGTGACCTTCCCGCCGGCTTCTTCAACGATCAGCACGCCCGCTGCCGTATCCCACGGATTAAGATTAAATTCCCAGAAGCCATCAAACCGGCCCGACGCAACATTGCAGAGATCAAGCGCGGCCGACCCAGCCCGCCTCACCCCGTGGGTGCGCAACGTGAGCTGGTGATAGAAATAAATATTCGGGTTCTTATGCCGCTTTTGGCTAGGGAACCCGGTCGCGACCAGGCACTCGCCCAAGGTCGCCGTAGCCGACACGTGGATCGCTTCGCCGTTCAGCCGCGCGCCACTGCCCAGTTCAGCGGCAAACATTTCGTCGCGAGTCGGATCATAAATCACGCCCGCGATCCGCTGTCCCAGGCGCTCCACCGCAAGCGAGACGCAAAACACCGGATAGCCATGCGCAAAGTTCGTAGTGCCATCCAGCGGATCGACATACCACTTGTACTCGCTACCGGTTTCGATGCGCGTACCCTCTTCACCCATCACGTCATGAGCGGGAAACTGCTTGCGAATGCGCTCCAGAATCAGCTCTTCCGACTGTCGATCAGCCACCGTAACCAGGTCGACGTCACCCTTATACTCAATCTTCACCCTCTGCCTAAAGTAGTCCATCACCAGGCTGCCCGCTTCACGAGCCATAGCCTGCATCGGAGAAATCAGGTCCAAAGTTTGGTGGGATGTCATCGCGACGTCGAGACTTTCTTTTCAGGAATTGAGCACCAGGCGCTGGGTACTGGCAACTGGCTACTTCTTTTTGCTGTCTTCCGCGATATAAACAATCTCATGCTTGAAGATGAACAGATTCGGCCCATCCTCCCGCGTCACTCGCACCATATTCTTGTCGTAGTACTCAATCCAGCCACGGACTACTTCCCCATCGGCCAGCTTCAGGCTCACGACCTTCTGCTTTTCCCCCAGCGCCTTCAGATAGGCGGCCTCTTCAAAAGTTTCGTCCGGAGGCGGAGTGCGCTTCTTGTTAAACGCGGGATTTCCTGGCTGTAACGGCATGTCTTCATTTTACAACGTCAAGCCGCAGGCTCAGGCATTCTTAGAGACATAGAACGCCGCTGCCTCCGGTCGTCTCATGCGCGGTATCCACAGCGGGCGCCGCAGTCCTCCAGGTCCAGGAGCAGGACGAGTCAGCGCCTTCCACCGCTGATAAACTGCAAACGAAAGATTCGTATCGACGAAGATATCCCCATAGCGATCGTCGACGCCAGCCCGCTCCACACGCACCATCTGGTGCCAGCAGTGCATGCCGGTGATGGGGTCGGGATGCACGGGAAATGTCAGGTTCTGATGCACGCCAGCGTCGCTCCACCACACGCGCTTGGTATCAGGATCGGATGTTTCGTAAGACTCCACTCCCGAAATCTGCCGCATCTTCCATTGTCCTTTACCGACCTCTTGCAGATTGACCCACGCGCTCGACATGCGTTCGAGCTGATCTTCTTTATCGAGACGCCAGCGTCCCATATGGTGAGAACAGGCCACCACGCCTGGGGCCAACCCCTCAGTGACCCAGGCATGCAAAACGAAAAAACCGATTTCGGTGTGCACTTTGAGCAAATCCCCGGTACGAATGCCGCCCAGCTTCTGAGCGTCCACAGGACTCACCCACAGTGGATTCTTGTGCGCGATTTCGTAAAGAAATTTCGAGTTCCCCGATCGCGAGTGGATGAGATGCGGCAACCTGAAGATTGGCAGCAGCGTGCAGACCTCCCCATTCGAATCCTTTGGCCACTCCACCAGAGGCATGTATCGTGCATCAAAATCTCGATCGATATCACGATCCATATCCCGATCGACGTCTTCACCAGACGTCCTCATCGACGCCGTTTGCGCGGAGTGATGAATGTGGCTGCGATAGTATTCCGGAAGCGCGAATTCCGGCCATTGCCAATCCGCCATCGTTTTTGAAAACAGCTCCAGTTTCCGTGACGGAGTGTTGTAGCCGACAACCGGCTCACCATCGACCATCACGCCTACCGCTCTGCCTTCTTTCGTGATTACGCCGTTCGCTTCGACGTTCGATCCGGAGAGAGCGGCGGACGCCACCGGCTTCTCGTTCAGCTTGTAGACATCGGTGGTCACTTCGTAAGCGCCGTACTTGCGCATGTATTGGAGCGGCTTCAATCCCTCTTTGGCGGCGGCTTCGGGCAATCCTGGAACTGAATTTTCAAACATCCAACCGTAGTATTCGTCGACTGTGAGTTTCTGTCCGGGACGATACGGAGATTCGAACCACTTCCGGATTCCCATCGAACCATCGGGATCGATCGCCCACGAAAGGTTGATCCAGAATTCATCCTCTTCCCAAACTTCTCCGGGATTGGCCTGATAGGTGTAATCGAACTTCTTTCCTTCCCGTTCCTGTAGAACGCGCAACACGGGCTGGCGAAACCCGATCCACCGCCCGGCGTACGATTCCTGGCTCATCAGGTCGTGGCGTTCGGAACTGAAGCCCATGGGCAGAACGTAATCGGCGAACCAAGCAGTCTCGCTCCAGGTCGGCGTCAAGGCGGCGTGCAAGCCGACTTTTTCCTCGTCGCGCAACATCTCGATCCAGGAAAATCCGTCTGGATAGGTCCACACCGGATTGAAGACGCGCGTGAAATAGGCTTCAAGGCGGCCGCGGCCTTCTTTGAGGAAATGCGGCAGCAGCGGCGACATTTCATGCGTGCACAGCGGCCACTCCAGCGGGTACAGCAGCTCGTTCCAATGCTTCTGGGGCGGCGGATCGCTGAACGCCTGCGGCACAAA
>DATFVD010000206.1:0-4052 GCA_035260505.1 Terriglobales bacterium | reverse complement strand
ATCGCCCGTGTCCTGGTCGAAGGTATGCTCGTGGCTGATGGATTTGGGGTCGACGTTTTCTCCAACTTCGTTGTCGAACCATCCACCTGCATCCTCGCCCCGCGACTTCCCTGCCAGTGCTAGCCCCCATTTTCCGAAGCGCTGTTCCAGATCCCGGTCCTCCATGCCCGCCAGGTCGCCCACTTTCTGAACGCCAATGGCGTGAAGCTTCTCCTCCATGACCTTGCCCACGCCGGGAATGTCACCGACTGCGAGCGGAGCCAGAAACTTCGTCTCTTCTCCGGGCAGCACCCAGAGCACTCCGTTCGGCTTGGCTTTGGCGGAAGAAACTTTGGCGACCAGCCGCGAGGTGCCAATCCCGATCGAGCAGTTCAGTTGCGTCGCTGATTTCATCTCCGCATGCAGACGGTGCGCCGAATGCAGCGGCCGCCCATGCAGGCGCTCGGTTCCGGTCATGTCGAGATACGCCTCGTCCACCGAAGCCATTTCTACCAGCGGAGAAAAGTGGCCGAGCACTTCGTGCACCTTCTGGGAATACTCGCGGTAGCGATCCGGGTGCCCACTCACAAAAATCGCCTGCGGACAGATCTTTGCCGCAGTGCGTAGCGGCATGGCCGAGTGCACGCCAAACTTCCGCGCCGCATACGATGCGGCCGAGACCACGCCTCGCTCGTCGCGCTGCCCGCCGACCACCACCGGCTTGCCTTTCAGCGACGGATCAAACAATTCCTCGACGGAGACGAAGAAGGCGTCCATATCGACGTGAAAAATGGTGCGCGGGGTGCTCATTGAGTTCTGACTGCCTTCCGGAAGTGTATCGCGAAGGGATCGTGTGGCGCGGGTGCCCTCGCCCGCGATTTTTATCCGCGAACTGCGGCTGCTAGCCCAGCACCGGCTCTTTCTTCAACTCTGCCGCTGCGAACGCGTCCGCACTGGCGCGCACCTGCCGCGCACGCTCGTAGACCTTGCCATACTCGCGCGCCGATGCTCCCCAGGAAAAATCGCGGCTCATTCCGTTTCGCATCAGCGTCTGCCACGACGATGGATCACGGTAGGCGAGCAGCGCTTGTTTGATGGTCGCTAGCAACGCTTCGCCCGTGTAGTCGGAGAACTTGAAGCCTGTGCCCTTGCCGGTACGCACGTCCCAGGGCTCGATGGTGTCGTCGAGACCGCCGGTCGCCCGCACGATGGGAACGGTGCCGTATTTCAGGCTGTAAATCTGGTTCAAACCGCAAGGCTCGTATCTTGAGGGCATCAGGAACATATCCGCCCCCGCTTCGATCTTGTGTGCGATGGCGTTGTCGTATGCGATCCTGACCGCAATCTTGTTGGGAAACTGTTTGTTGAGCCGCAGGAACATGTCTTCGAACAACTTGTCGCCGGATCCCAGCACGGCCATGATCATCTCTTCGCGCGCCAGCCGGTCCATGATCTGGGCGATCAGGTCGAAGCCCTTCTGCGCCGCGAATCGGGAAACGATGCCGATCACCGGGACTTTCGTTTCGGCGTTCGTGATTCCGAAGGCGTTCAGCAAATCCTTTTTGCATTGCAGCTTGCCGCTCAGATCCTGCGGCGAATACTTTGCGATGATGAATTTATCGGTCTCCGGGCTCCACTCGTCGTAGTCCACGCCATTCAGGATGCCGGTCACGGTTGCCGCGCGATTGCGCAACACGCCTTCGAGGCCAAATCCATATTCGGTGGTCTGGATCTCCTGACTGTATTTCCTGCTGACCGTCGTGACGAAGTCAGCGAGCACGAGCGCGCCCTTCAGAAAATTTACCTGCCCGAAGAATTCCATTCTCGAGATCGTGAACAAATCCCAGGGCAGGGTCAGAAGGGGCAAAGTATCGGGCGGGAACAGACCCTGATATCCCATATTGTGGATGGTAAAAACGGTGGCGACTTCGCGAAAGGCGGGATCCTCGGCGTAGAGCGTGCGCAGCATCACGGGCAGGAGAGCAGATTGCCAGTCGTGGCAGTGGAATACATGCGGCACCCCCAGAACCTTGGAGGCTTCAAGCACTGCCCGTGAGAACAGAGCGAAGCGCTCGGCGTTGTCGGGATAATCGCCGGCTGGCCCTCCGTAGAGTGCTTCGCGGTCAAAATACGGCGGATAGTCCACAAAATAAAATCGAACTCCGGCACTGCTTCCCGCCGTCACCACCGAGCAAAAGCGATACTTGTCGTCGAAAGGAATGGTGATGCTGCGAACCACGGTTTGCGGGTCAGTCAGTTTGGTCTGGCGATAGCGCGGAATATACACACTGACCTGATGTCCGAGGCTGGCTAGTGCGCGCGGCAAGGCGCCGACCACGTCGGCCAGTCCGCCAGTTTTAGAAAAGGGAACGCACTCGGATGCCACGAAAGCGATATGCATTGCGAACAAGCCTCCTGAGGACTGATATGCCTCCGCTCACGTTATGATGATGATTGCTCCAGAGATGTGGCTGGCCATTTGCGATTTGTAATTTCTAATTTGTAATTGAAAATCGTTGACTCGCTTCTTTCAATTGCAAATTACAAATTGCCAATTACAAATTCACTTCAGTCTAAAGCCGGAAAGAAAGAGGGTCAACGTGCCTAAGGGCGCTACCATGCAAGCAGGTCCACGCAAGCCCAAACTGGGACAGCATTTCCTGGCCGACGAATCGGCAGCTCTGCGCATCGTGGAGGCCCTGGGCGATGTTTCAGATGCCACGGTGCTGGAGATCGGTCCTGGCCGCGGCGCCATCACGGATATGCTGGCACGGAAGTCGAGGCGGCTGATCGCGGTGGAGTTGGACCGCGTCCTTTCGGCGCAGCTCCGGATGAAATTCTCCCTGCAACCCAATGTGGAAATCATCGAAGGCGATATCCTGACGATCGAACTGGATACCGTCTTCGGCGCGAAGCCTGGAAGCCTGCGCAGCGGGCTGAACTTTGCGCCCGAACCGGCCCGCGTTATCGGCAACCTGCCGTACTACATTACGTCCGATATTCTGCTGCGGCTGCTGGAATATCACCGCTACTTTTCGACCATTGTGTTCATGGTACAGAAAGAAGTTGCCGATCGGCTGGCGGCCTCGGCTGGAAGCCGCGACTATGGCCTGCTTTCGGCGACGGCGCAGCTCTACGGCCGGGTCGAGCAACTCTTTACGCTTCCGCCAACGGCATTCTCTCCGCCTCCGAAAGTTCATTCGAGCGTGGTTCGCATTACGATCAAGCCTCGGCTGAAGGCGCTTCGCGTTTCCGAGGACGAGTTCATTGCGTTCCTGAAACTCTGCTTTGGGCAGAAGCGCAAAACTCTCTGGAATAATCTGAAGACGCGGTACGATAAAGATGCGCTGCATGCTGCTTTGGAGAAGATCGGCGTGAAACCTGCGATCCGGGCGGAAGCTTTGCCGCTGGAAAAGACCGCGGCTTTGTTCCGCGCGCTGAGCGACGGCAGGTCGTAATCTTCGCAGGCCGTGTTTTTGCGAGCTGACTTTCGCGGACAAGAGTGTCCGCGCCACACGAGCCCGTCTCCGAGGAGGCCAGTAACAATGACTTCCGGCGTACGAGCCCCGGCTGTCGCTGGCAGGTTTTATCCCAGCCGCGCTGAAGAATTGCTGCGCGATGTTCGGAAGTTTACTTCTACCTACAAAACTGAGGTCGAGACTGGCCACATCGCCGCCATCGGATGCGTCGCCCCACATGCGGGATACATCTACTCCGGCGGAGTGGCGGGCGCTGTCTACTCGCGCCTGGAAATCCCTCAGCGCTGCGTGATTCTCGGCCCCAATCACACGGGTAAGGGACGTCCGCTTGCCATCATGGCGAATACAACGTGGCAGACCCCGTTGGGTGAGGTGGCGGCTGACTCGGATTTGGGCGCCCGGTTGCTACGCCGCTTCGCCGCGTTGCATGAGGACTGCGCCGCGCATCGCGCTGAACATGCCATCGAAGTCCAGCTTCCTTTCCTGCAGGCGCTACGGCCGGAACTGAATATTGTCCCGATCGCCATCGGCACCACCGACTTTGATGTGCTCCACGGATTGGGCGAAGCGCTGGCGGATGTGATTGCCGATGGT
>DATFVD010000205.1:0-7411 GCA_035260505.1 Terriglobales bacterium | reverse complement strand
GTGTTCTCGCTGCTCATCGGACCGATGCGCAGGTGGTCGAGGCGTTCTTCGGTCATGGCGAGGCAGACGAGGCCACGTCCGTGCCTGGCCATGAAATTGATGGCCTCAGGAGTGACTTTTTCCGCCGCGAGGGTCAGGTCGCCCTCATTCTCGCGATCTTCATCGTCAACCACGACGATCATTCGCCCGGCGCGGATCTCTTCGATTGCGGTGGGGACGTCGGTAAAGGGCAAGTTAGGAGTCATAGGAGCTGTCCGCCTCGGTCGTCCCTCCGGGACTTGGAATTATGCTCACTCTTCCCTAAGCTGGCTCGCCCTCTGGGCTGGATGATTCATGGCTGAACCGGTGCGCCTCTCAAAACCAAGCGCGTTCATATCTGCAAGCACGTCTGGAGTCCGGTCCCTCGATATAATCAAAAAAAGGAAAGGGTCGCTGGCGGCGACCCTCCCTTTATACCTAGTTTAACAACCCGTCTCCCTGGGTTACAGGGTGGATTCGATTTCAAAACCCCAGGCTTCGAGCAAGGGCTCGGGAATGTACTTGGAATTCTTGTTCCGGCGCGCCCACTCCCGCAGCCGCGTGGAGCGCAAGTACTGGTCGGGGGAGAGCTTATACTCGTGCACAACCTGCTCGAATTCAGTGATTGTGGGAGTAACCGGCCCAATAGGTTCGGGCTTGCCCCAGTTGGGGTTTCCACGTCGCTTTGCCATGAAAAATATACCCTCTTATATGTGGAATAAGGACTCTTACGTCTCCATCTTGTTTGATTCCCGGAAGAGCCTAGGGGATTCACCCGCAAAAGGAAAATAAGGACGAAAGATTCCAGCCCCTCTGCCTCCATGGAAGCTATTGATAATAATAGGTTTTGGTCGGTTAGTCAATAGAAAAGTGGATTCCTGGTGGCTGTGGCTGTATATCCCCTTTATGCACAGGCATTTGCAGATTGCCACACGAACGAGTCCCCGCACGGCCAAAGCGTTATGTGGGCGCTAGTGGGCGATGGCTTCCCGGCCGACGACGACGAATACAGGATTCAGGAGAAACGGCCCACGGAAGCACGAGGTGACTGGAGTAACCGGAAGACTAGGCCATGGCGTTGACCACAGACCCCCATAAACTTAGAGTTCGAATGGGGAGAGTGTGGCGTGATCGCCCTACTTTTTGGCGATCGGCTGGACGCCCCCAATCAGGCGCACCGAAGGCGCTGAATGAAATACTCATCATCATCTACATCTACCCCGCTAAAAGGGGGATCGGCGCACAAAAACCGATCTGAATCGTGATTTGACGCATGGAATTGAAGTGTCTTTTACTGAGTTCCGACGATAAGACGGTGCGCGTTCTGCGCCGGGTCCTCAGCGATCTGGAAATTGGAGTCGAGCATTGTTGTGCGGTAGACGATGCCATCCGCCGGATCACCCGCCAGCGTTTCGAAGCGATCATCGTAGACGGGGAGAATATTGAGAAAGCCGGCAATGTTTTGCGGGGAGCCAAGGCCTCTCCCGTCAACAGTCGAGCCCTCGGGATCGTGCTAGTGGAATCTTCCGTCGGACTCAAGGGTGGTTTCGAAATCGGGGCGCATTTTGTTCTCCACAAACCCCTTGCGGTGGAACGCGCCAAAGCCAGCTTTCGCGCAGTTCGCGCCCTGATGAAGCGTGAACGGCGACTGCAGCTGCGGGTAGCTGTGCAAATTCCGGTCGAGTGTTGCGGCTCGGGCCGCTACAAAGCCAAGACCATCGACCTCTGCGAAGGCGGCATGGCTCTTCAGTTTTCGGGGCGCGTCGCGAAGGAAAACTCACTCCGTTTCACTCTCGAATTACCGGGCGTGGATCAGAAGCTTGAAATCCAAGGCGAAGTGGCCTGGGAAGGCAACGGAGATCAGGCTGGGGTTCGCTTCAAGGACGTAACCGACGAGCAGCGCCGTATCATTCGTCAGTGGTTGGGCAGCCATCTTCCTGAACCCGAACCGGATGACCCGCCGGTGAGTTGCCGTCTCAGCGACCTGAGCCTCGGCGGCTGCTATCTCACGACAAACTCGCCCTTCCCGCGGGGAACACGTATCGTTCTTTCGATGAAGACCGCCGAACTCGAAGTCCACGCGGGAGGCATCGTACTCGTCGCGCATCCGGAATTCGGGATGGGAGTGGAGTTCCTCCAGACCACGGCCGAGCAACGGGACCAGGTGCACCGCATGATCACGACGCTGCGCGCCAACGGAGACAAATCTCCCGAAATTCAGGTCGAACCGAACGGACTGGAAATGCCATCGCGCGATGGTAGCTTAGCCATGTCCCCGGGTTCGGCAGCCGACGGCTCCGGGAGCGATGACACGCTCGTAGATCTGTTCCGGAACCAGTTTCAGACGCCGGTCGAGACCTTTCTGCAGCAAATGCGCGAACAGCGGCAGGCGGTGGAGTCGCACTCGCACTAGAGCGCTGCGAACAGAGGTGGGGCGAGCCCCGTCTCTACGAGAAAATCGAACTTAGACTTCATCCTGCTCTTTCAGCTTTGCGATCACACTGAAATCCTCCAGGGTTGTTGTATCGCCTTTCACTTCCCCGTTACTGGCCAACTCTCTGAGCAAGCGGCGCATGATCTTTCCGCTGCGCGTTTTCGGAAGCGTGTCGGTAAAGCGGATGTCATCGGGCTTGGCCAGCGAACCGATCTCTTTCGCCACCCATTTCTTCAGCTCTTCTTTCAGAGCGGCCGTCGGCGTGACCCCCTGTTCCAGCGTCACGAAGGCTGAGATCGCCTGTCCCTTGATCTTGTCCGGACGGCCGACGACCGCGGCTTCGCAAACCTTCTCGTGCGCTACCAGCGCCGATTCCACTTCCATCGTGCTCAGCCGATGCCCGGATACGTTGAGCACGTCGTCGACCCGCCCCATGATCCAGAAATAGCCGTCTTTATCTTTGCGCGCACCGTCGCCGGTAAAGTACGTGCCCGGAATCTGCGACCAATACTGCTGCACGTAACGATCCGGATCGCCGTAAATCGTCCGCAACATGGCGGGCCACGGCTGCTTGACGACGAGATAACCACCCGAGCCCAAGGGCACCGGCTTGCCTTCCATGGTGACGATTTCCGGAACCACGCCGAAGAACGGCTTCGTGGCCGAACCTGGCTTCGTGGCGATCGCGCCCGGGATGGGTGTGATCATGATGGAGCCGGTTTCCGTCTGCCACCATGTATCCACGATCGGGCAGCGGCTATGGCCGATCACCTCGCGATACCACATCCAAGCCTCGGGATTAATCGGCTCACCGACGGTGCCGAGCAGACGCAGGCTCTCCAGTCTGTGTTTTTTCGGCCACTCGTCGCCCCACTTTACGAACGTCCGGATAGCCGTCGGAGCGGTGTAGAACACGTTGACCTGATGGCGGTCGATAATCGACCAGAAACGATCGGGCTCAGGACAATTCGGCGCCCCTTCATACATGAGACTGGTGGCGCCGCACTGCAGTGGGCCGTATACGATGTAGCTGTGCCCGGTGACCCAGCCGATGTCGGCGGTACACCAGTAGGTGTCTTCATCGCGCAGGTCAAAAACATATTTCGTGGTGAGATAAGTGCCAACCGAGTAGCCACCAGTGGTATGCACAATACCTTTCGGCTTCCCTGTCGTGCCGGAGGTGTAAAGGATGTAGAGGGGATGTTCGGCATCGAGGGGTTCGGCGGGACAGTCGTCGGAGGCTTGGGCCATTAGCTCATGCCACCAGTGGTCGCGTCCGTGGGTTGTGTTGATTGGGGTTCCGGTGCGCTTATAGATCACCACATGCTTCACGGATGGACACGATTTCAGCGCTTCTTCTACTGCGGGAAATAATTTCACCTCGGCGCCGCGCCGGTACGATCCGTCCTGTGTGATTACCGCTACCGCTTCTGAATCGTGAATGCGATCAACTAGTGCGTTCGCAGAAAAGCCGCCAAACACAATGGAATGCGGCGCGCCGATGCGGGCGCAGGCCAGCATGGCAATCGGCAACTCCGGCGTCATGCCCATGTAGATAGCAACGCGGTCTCCTTTGCGGACGCCAAGATTCTTAAGAACGTTGGCGAATTTCTGCACTTCCTTCCAGAGTTGCTGGTATGTAAAGGTGCGAACTTCGCCGGGTTCACTCTCCCAAATCAGTGCCGCCTTGTTCTTGCGCGGCGTCTGCACGTGGCGGTCCAGGCAGTTGTAGGAGAGATTGATCTGACCGCCGACGAACCATTTGGCCCAGGGCGCTTTCCACTCCAGAACCTTGTCCCATTTCTTGAACCAGTGCAGCTCTTGGGCGGCGCGGGCCCAGAATTTTTCCGGCTGCTCCACCGACTCTTTGTAGAGAGCTTCATATTCGGCCAAGCTCTTAATTTGAGCCTTCTGAGAAAACTCCGCAGGTGGCTCAAACGTGCGCTGTTCGTCGAGAGTCGAATCGATGTTCACCTGCGTGGCGGTTAGGTCGGGCATGGATGGTCCTCGGGTATGGGCTGTCCGTGCCTGTCTGCGGCTTGGACTGGGAAACGGATATTCTACAGCGCGGCGTTGCCAACCTTTTCTTATCTTATATATTTCTTTGGAATACTTAGAGCGGCTACTCGGAGAGTTTAGTCCGGTTTTATTCGGAGAGAGGTCGCGGCAGGCGAGAAAAGGCGGAAACCACAGGGGGCACAGAGGGACACGGGGGAACAGAACACAGGGGACCCCAGCTGAAAGTGGTGGATCTGTATCGCTGGCGGCGAATCGGTCTGCGCGGTGTGCATAATGACATACTTCGTTTTTTACAGCGTGCTTCTACGGTTCCGGGATAAACTCGCTCACTGCCCCGCGCTGCAGGAGATACGCTCCTGGTCCCTGCTGTCCGCGAATGGAGCGGCAGAACTCGGCTACGAAGAATCCCGCTTTGACGGCTTCGCGGAAGGCCCACCGGGTCGCATCGCGCCACTCTCGCGCCAATCCCATGTCGGTGCGCTCGACTTCCAGAATGTCGCCCGGGATTTCAATGCTTACGCGCTGGCGCGCTAATGATTCCGCAAGATCGGCCCGCCCCGGTTTCCCGCTGGGATCGAAGCGCACCAGCGGAGCCAGCAGCCGCATGGCATCCAGGGTTTCCACTCGCGCATTCTTGCCCGCCAGCCGGTCGCGTACCCGGCGCGAATTCAGTATCCAGCGGACCCAGAGACGGTCGGTTCCGTTGCGATGCAGCATGCTGGAAGTTTCCGGCCCGTAGAAATCTACCTTGTAGGTATCGGAGACCACGCCCAGCTTGGAAAAATTGAAGTGGGCATTTCGACTCTGCAGGGGATCGTAGGTCCAAGTCATCTCTCGAACCCCCATGGCCATGGCTCGCTCCCGCTGCGCCTGCTTCAGCCGCGAGCCCAGATCCAGATGGCGGTAGGAATCGAGCACGGCCAGCATGTGCGAGTGAATTGTCGTCACACCGTGCTCGCGGCCGAGGAATCCGAAGGCGAACCCGACCAGCTTGTCTTTGTCTTTATCCTTTTCCTTATCGAAGCCTCCGACGAAAATATTGCCGACCGCCTTGCAGGCAATGGCCAGCGTCAGGGGCAGGGTGTCTTCGTCCGCCATCCCCCAGACTTCTTTCTCCACCGCTTTCAATTGGCTGAAGTCGTCGATGCTCTTGAGGTCGCGAATGGTGATCTGTGGCGCAACACGGGTCATCATGGGCGGCTCTTCTCGCGTTTCCATTTCAAATCACGGTGCATCGCATCTCCGCGCGGAACATTTGGCAACTGAAGAATCACCACGACGACATACGGCAGCGGCTTTGCGCTGGCCCAACATGAAACAAAGTCAGGCGATGAGTTTAGCTTGAAAAGCGTGGCGGGTATTCTTGAAAATCTCACATCAGAAGGTGCTTCAGGCCGTGCAAAAAGATGACCAGGGCGCATATGAAAATAATGACTTGCCCCTCCTTCGGTATGGACACCGTGCCGTAGCGTACCGGTCCACCCCGGTACGCATTGAACATGATCCGGGCGCCCATTGCACACTGGGCAATGTTTTGAAATCTATCGAATGTCACAAATCCGCTCGCGAGGCCGATATTTTCCGTTTCATAACCCCACTGATTCCTTCGGGTTCCAAAGCGATTCGGTCGAGCCATTTCACGCATCTTATCTAAGTGCTACCCTCGAACCGGAGAAAAACGTTACTGTGAAACCGATTACCAACCTTCTGCATTTGACCGTCCTGATCGTTCTGGGCAACTCTCTGCTGGTCGCCGCGGATCGCGGAACTCTGGTCCGCGAAGCAATAATTTACCTGTCTCCCGACACAACTTCCAGCAAGCTCGGGCAGGTGGAGCGCGGACGGGAACTGATTCTCCTCGATAAGAGCCGCAACTGGCTGCATGTCGAGGCTTTGCTCGGTTCCGCGTTAGCACCTGACCCCGCCTTCGTTTTGGAGGACGAGGACGAGGGCAAGACCATCAGTGGGTGGGTGCTCGATACAGGCATCGTTTGGGCGTCCACGCCGAACGGCGACCGGATTCTTTTCGGAGCGGCCGTCGATTCCGAGGACGAGGCAGGCCGGCGCCACGGACGCCGCGGCGCAGCTCAGGATGCGCTGCGGCTCTATCACCGCGTCTACGATATTTTCCCGAGCGCTCCTCTGGCCGGCGAAGCCCTTTACCGCGCGGCTGACATCAAGTGGCAGGTGGATAAAGCAGACATGCAGTCCCGGCCGTCGGCGCGCGAGAAGGAATCGTACCTTCGCGAAGGCATCGACGAGCAGTGGATGAAGCAGGTAATGAAAAAGTTTCCAGGCACGAAGTGGGCGCAACTCGCCGCCTTCCACCTGTTGGACAACAAATTGTGCGGAGACTGGCAGGGCTCGTCCAAGTGCCCCGACAAAGAAGGCGACATCTACGAAAAGTATGTAAAGGAGCACCCTGAATCGCCGGCGGCGCCCGAGGCGCTCTATAACGCGGCTTCTCGCAGGGCGGCGTTGATTGAGATTTACAAAACGGAAGACCAGGTCAAGAAATCCGAGCAATCAAAGAACCTGGCCGTCGCGCTCGCCCAGGAGTTAATTTCGAAATATCCGCAAAGCGACTGGTCGGCGCGCGGACAAACACTTTTGTTCTTCGTGCAGCAAGGAGTACCGACGTACGGGAATGCGATGCAGTAATGTAGCCAGGCGTCTCACTTCCGCCTGATGACGGGGCCTCCGCTCCGGAGACGCGGCGAGCCGCGTCTCTACGGGAAATCGGATGCGAAGGCGGCATTGAACGCGCTCCGGATTGAGTGAGCGTACACTGTTGCCGGTGGGTTCGTGGCCGGACAATCCACAGCGGATTTGTGCGCAACGTGTAAAGGCTGACCCACACCGGCAGAGGAGATCTCTTGTGATGATCTCTGCAAGCGAGGCCTTGACCGGCTCCTACGACTACAGCGAGGTGGCGCGGTC
>DATFVD010000204.1:0-5046 GCA_035260505.1 Terriglobales bacterium | reverse complement strand
CGCAGCGATCCATTTGTCGGAGAGCCAGCCGGACACGAGGGCGGAGACCGCCAAGACAAGGAAGGCCAGGCCGCTAACGATGGACATGCCTTGGACGGAGAAATGGCGCTCGCGAACGAGATAGAAGGGCAGCCAGGTAATGAAGAAATACCAGATGTAGTTGTAGGCGAAGAGGCCGGCGAAGGTGCCCCACGCGGAGCGCTGCCGGAGGATTTGAAGAATGGTCGCGCAGCCGGCGGGAGATTCGACGGTATCTTGAGCCGCTGATTCGCGCGAAACCATGGCGCGGGCGTTAAGTGATTCAGGCGTTGGTTTCGACTCGTGGCTTCGCGCGGTTCGAATGAACTTGATCCAAGGCAATAGCCAGAGAGAGCTGGCGATGCCCAGTACGATGAAAAAGAGTCTCCAGCCGACGCGGGCCATGAGCATGCCGCCGAGGAGCGTGCCGAAGGCGGGGCCCAAGGCCTGTCCGGCGGAAATGAGCGAGTTGGCGCGGCCGCGCTGAAACTCGGAAAAATGGCGGGAAATGATTTTGCTGTAGGAGGGATAGGCGACCGACTCGCCTATGCCGAGGATGAGGCGCATAGCGAGCAACAGCTTGAAACCGCGGACCAACCCCGTGCCGAAGGTGGCGGCGGACCACAAAAGAATCCCGAGCGCGAGGACCCAATTGACCGGCAAGCGGTCGACCAGCCAGCCGGAAACGATTTGGAAGATGGCGTAAGTCCAGAAGAAGGAAGAAAAGAGGATTCCGAGTTGGTAGACCGATAGGCCGAGATCGTCTTTCAGCAGCGGAGCGACGATAGCGAGATTTCCGCGGTCAATGTAGTTGATGAAGATGGAGAGGGCGAGGAGGAAGGCGAGGCGCGAAAGCTCGGGGGACAGCCGGGAAGCAGGCTGGACAGAGGCCAAAACGTGTGAAGGCGCTATCACGCTTTCGCTCATCGGGTAGGTCATTGAACTTCGAGTACGAGAAGAGTGATGTCGTCATCCTGCGGCCGTCCGCCGTCGCTGCTCGACCAGCGGCGGAATTCGAGCAGCAACGCGTCCGCCAAGTGGGCAGCCGATTTCGAGGAGGCCGCGAGGAATTTCTTCAGGCGCGATTTGCCGAACTCCTCGCGGGCAGCGTTCATGGCTTCCAAGATGCCGTCGGTGTAAAGGAGAATACGGTCGCCTGCGCCGAGCGGGATTTCCACGGCAGCATACGCGGCATCTGGAAAAAGGCCGAGCATCAAGCCGTTGGCTTCGATTTCGTGGCTCTCCGAGTCGAGCCCCTGCGCGCTGAGTGAGGCGAGAAGCAGCGGCGGGTGCCCGGCTCCAGCGTAGCGCAGAACGAATTTGTCCAGATCCACAAAAACGTAGGCCGCAGTGACGAAGTGTTCCTCAAATTTCCCGCACAGCGCGCGATTCAAGCCGGCCAGAACGCGCGCGGGATCTTCCGCGTGAGCCGTTTGTCCGGCGAAAGCCACTTTGAGCATGGAGGCGATCAGCGCGGCAGGCACGCCGTGACCGGTGACGTCGGCAACCAGAATGCCGATGCGCCGGTCGTCCACGACCAGAAAATCGTAGAAATCTCCGGCGACGGCGCTCATGGGTATATAACGCGCAACGATTTCCAAGCCGGCGAGGCGGGGCACTTCGCGAGGCAAAATGGAAGACTGGATTTGGTTGGCGATCTGCAGCTCTTTATTAATTTCCAGCAGGCGCTCTTCTTTCGCGAGCGTGCGTTGAGCGGTAACGTAGCCCAGGCAGCACACAAAAATGAAAAAACCAATTGGCTCGATGTCGTCATGTTTCGGGAGCAGTTTGAGGTCCACCAGATTGCCCTCGATGACGAAGAGAACGAAGACGGCAAGGCCCACGAATACAGCGGTGATTTCGCGCGATCTTGCTTCCCCGGGGCGCGGTATCGTGTAGAGGTAGTAGACAGCAATCAGAACACACGTCCCGATCACGAAGATGTTGTTGCCGAGCCCCATGGCTTTTTCGCCGATATGCAAAACTGCGGACATAAGCCGCGTTACGCCGAAAGCGAGCTGCGCCCCGGCAATCCAGCGCAGGACATTTTTCCAGCGCGGCTCAGCGATTTGCATCAAGAAGAGGGTGAACGGCACGGGAATGAAGCAGTCGATGACCAGATCGAAATGGTTCGAGACCGACTCGCGCACTGGGAAGAGCCAACGGATGAAGCGTTCGCGACACAGCAGGCGAATCGCATAGAGAATCGAAAAAGAGCTGAAGTAAACCAAGGTGAAGTCGCTGGTTCTGCGGCGAAAGAGGAACAGCGCCAACGCCGCGACCCCGATCGACAACAGGATGAACCCAATAGCGACGCCGGCTAGTTCCCAGCGCAATTCCGATGGAGTCAGGGGAATGGCGCTGAAAGCAAGGGCAGTTGGCAAAGGCATTTGCCAAGGTTATACGTGGTTCGGCAAGGCAAGGCAAACGTGAAGCGCGGAGCGGCGAGGTGCAAGAAATGGGTTCGGGCAGGCTTCGTTGCGGAGCGTTTGTCAGCGCTGCGTAAGGTCGCCTCTGGTACTCGCAAGGCCAGTGACGCAAACAAGGCACGGACGGAAGGCCTGCATCTACACACCTCCCGCGCTGTAAAACAAGAAACGACAGGTGATGCTGAATTGTTTCGCCGGACAGCAGTCAAGACGGGCCTTTGCACAGTTAGGGCATCGGGCGGACGAAAGTGCGCAAAGTTCCTCCGTCCGTCCGTCCGCCGCAAGGATGCCATGCGGTAACTTCAATCAAATGAACGGATCACAAGTGCCTGATTTCATTGGCATTGGTGCCTAACATGCGACGGCTTCTACAACAAATCTTTGCCCGGGGGGACGAAATGAGACAGTTTAGCCATATCCTGAGTTTTCTCGCGGTTGCATTGCTTCTTCTCTGTATGGGAAGCGCTGCCAAGGCTACTGGGATTGATCCGCAAATCGGATTGGGCGGAGGGGGCAGCTGTACCACTAACCAGGAGACGTCCTTATCGCAATCCTTCACAGTTCTAACGGGGTGCATCAACGATTTCACTAACTCCACTGGTTTCACGTTCACGAGTCTGACTGCCACGGTTACTTCGGCGTTCTTCGGCACGGTTAGTTGCATCATTGATCCCAGCCAACCTGGAAGTCCTGCAGGGAACCCGCCGCCCTTTGGCACTGCGACCCCGACAGCTTCTAATGCCTGCAACTTTTCGGGCCCGTTTGTGCCCATCCTGCTCGCGGCTGCTGTTGTTAACTCTGTTGGTGGTGTTTCACCCAGTAGTACTTACGGGTTGCAGTTTGGCTACCCAGGCCTTGAATTCTTTCCTTGCGATCCCACCACCAGCACGGCGTGCAGCACTCCACTCCAGAGCCTGAGTGTGAGATTGGACGCGACTGTGGCCCCGGAGCCTGGCACTATGCTGCTGCTCGGGACGGGTTTGGTGGCCCTACTCACGAGCAGGAAGAGGCTGAAAGGCGCCAACCGCTCGGTTTAGTTTGATTTGTTTGATTTGCTGAACTCCGCCACGAGCTTTGCGAACTCTGGATTGGTCTGAAGACTGCCCAGCTCCGGGTCGCTTTTCGCTTCCTCGACCGAATAACCCTTCTGGAAAGCTTCGCGCAGAACGCGCAATGACTCTGTTTTTCTGTCAGCCAAACAATAGACAACGGCCTGAATATACACCAGCGCGATGTTACGTGGTTCTATAGAAAGCGCGTGCTGGATGAATTCCAGCGCGTGCGCGGTGTCGCCTTTTTTTGCGTAATACAAGGCAAGACTCCCCATGGCGCTGGCTGCGCGTGGGTTCACCTGTAACTCTTTGTAACCCAGTGCGATGGCCCTATCATACGCATCCATCGCCTCCTGCTTGCGACCGGACCAGCGATACGAATCCGCAAGATTGCCCATAACCATCCCGTCGTTGGGATTCATCTCCACGGCCTTCTGAAACATGGGAACGGACTCGGTATAGCGCTTTAAATAAAAAAAAGCGGTGCCGAGGTTGGAGTAGGTCATGTAATGAGGCTGGATTTGGAGCGCCTTTTGAAAGAATGGGATGCATTGCTCGTATTTGCCCTGCTGAAAGTAGACGGCGCCTGCGTTCAAATAGCCGAAGGAATTAGTGGGTTCCAGTTCGATCATTCGCTGAAAAGCGCTTAGTGCTTTGTCGTATTCACCCAGACGAAAGTAAGCTTGGCCCGCGTGGTTGTAGTTCACCCAATAGTAGGGATTAATCTCAATGGCCCTCTGATATGCCTGGAGCCCCAAGTCCTTTTGTCCAAGTGCCACATAAGCTTTTCCAAGCCCGCGATAACCATCATCCGAATTGGGCGCCAGTTGCAAAGCGCGCTTCAGCTCGGAAACCGCCTCAGCGCTTTTGCCGGAAGCGGTGTAGACGCCACCCAGAGAAAAATGAACTTCGGGCAAATTGTCGTTCAGTCGCTCAGCTTGCTGGGCCGCCGCCAAGGCCTTTTGGGACCAGAAACTATCTTTCTTCTCGTTGTACATGACGAGGCTTGCCTCGGCTACACCTGCGTAGGCGAGCGCAAAGCTCGGATCCTTTCTCAAAGCTTCTTCGTAGTAGCCGATGGCAGCTTGGATGTTTTTGACGTCTTGCTGGCCACGCATTGCGCTGCGGCCTTTCAGGTACAGGTCGTAGGCCTCGAAATTCTCAGTGGGATGCGGCGTGGCCCGAGCAGACTCTTCGCTGGTGGGCTTGAGAGCCAAAGCTTCGACAACTCCGCCATAGATCTGGTCTTCGAGGGTGAGCAAATCCTGCTGCACGCCGGAGAATTCCTGCGTCCACACGAGCCGGCCATTGGCAACATCATCCAACGAGGCGGTTATGCGCAGCTTGTCGCCGCTGCCCTGAATGGTGCCAGACACCACGAGGTTCACACCCAACTGCTGCGCGACCTCATTCAGCGATTTGCTGGGCCGGGTCTTTTGCACTTCGGAAACCGATGCGGTGTGCATATCGTGGAGCTGGAACAGCTTTGCGGACAGGGCTTCCACCAGGCCGTCGGCCACATAGCCAAGCGAACCCTGGTCACCCAA
>DATFVD010000203.1:0-6819 GCA_035260505.1 Terriglobales bacterium | reverse complement strand
AAGAACTGGATTCAAGCGGATGTCCCGACGACAGTGGTGGCGGCGCAAGTGAAGAACGAACTGCTGCCGGATCCTTTTTACGGCACGAATCTGCGGCAGTATCCGGGGGTCAACTATCCCATCGGCTTCAATTTTTCGAATATACCGATGCCGCCCGACAGCCCCTATGCGGTTTCGTGGTGGTATCGCAAGGAATTCACTCTGCCCCCTGCATACGCCGGGAAGACCGTCTGGCTGAACTTCCGCGGCATCAACTACCGCGCCAACATTTTTCTCAACGGGAAACAAATTGCCAACTCGAACGACGTCGCGGGTGCGTGGCGGACCTACGAGTTCAACATTGCTTCCTCGGTCAAACCCGGAACGAATGTGCTCGCGGTGCAGGTATGGGCGCCGACGGAGAACAATCTGGCAATCACTTTCGTGGACTGGAATCCTTCGCCCCCCGACAAGAACATGGGGCTGTGGCATGAGGTGTATTTGACGACCAGTGGGCCGGTCGCGCTGCGACATCCAGCCGTGCTTTCGAGAGTGGATTCCCCAGCGAACAGCGCGGCCCACTTGACGGTAACGGCGCTGCTGAAGAATGCCAGCGAGCGCCCGGTAAAAGGGACGCTGAAAGGCCAGATCGAAAACATCGAGTTTGCGAAACCAGTGGAACTGGCGGCGGGAGAATCAAAAGACGTGGTTTTCGCGCCCGATCAGTATCCGCAACTCAACCTGCGCAATCCGCGGCTGTGGTGGCCGGCGCAGATGGGGACTCCGAACCTGTACGAACTTACTCTTTCGTTCGACGTGGATGGTGCGCTTTCCGACGTGTCCCATTCAAAGTTCGGTATTCGCGAGATCACATCCGAGGTCTCCGAGCAGGCGCCGGATCGCTTCAAACGTCTGTTCAAAGTCAACGGCAAGAACATCCTGATTCGCGGCGGCGGCTGGACGCCCGACATGATGCTTCGCGAGACTTCGGAACGGCTCGCCGACGAGTTCCGCTACGTACGCGACCTGGGACTGAACACGGTTCGACTCGAAGGCAAACTCGAGACCGAGGAATTCTTTGAGATGGCTGACCAGCAGGGCATCCTGGTGATGGCGGGCTGGTGCTGCTGCGATTTCTGGGAGCACTGGGGAAATTGGAAAGATGAGGACTTCGAGGTCGCAAAGCACTCTCTGCGCGACCAGATGTATCGGCTAAGGAGCCATCCGAGCATGGTGGGGTGGCTGAATGGCAGCGACAATCCTCCTCCACCGGACGTGGAGGAGATGTATCTGAAAATCGAAGCAGACCTCCTGTGGCCGAATCCAGTGGTGTCTTCGGCTACGGCGAAGCCGACTACGGTAACGGGCGGAAGCGGCGTGAAGATGAGCGGCCCCTATGAATATGTCGCACCCCCATACTGGCTGACGGATCCACATCTTCATTCTGAAGAAATATCCTGCAACGCGGGCGGGTGTGGCGGTGCCTATGGCTTCAACAGCGAAACCAGCATGGGACCCGCCGTCCCGCCAATTGAGAGCGTGCGGAGCATGGTTCCCAAAGATCATCTTTGGACGGCGGATGGGCCGGTGGATGAGTACTGGAATTTCCACGCCGGTGGCGGCGCCTTCAAAACGATGCAAGTGTTTACTGACGCCCTGAATGCACGCTATGGAAAGGCTGGCAGCGCGGAAGACTTCACCTACAAATCGCAGCTCATGACCTACGAAGGCGTGCGCGCCATGTACGAGGCCTACAGTCGCAACAAGTACGCTTCGACGGGCGTTATCCAGTGGATGCTGAACAATGCGTGGCCTTCGATGATCTGGCATCTCTATGATTACTATTTGCGGCCGGGCGGCGGATATTTCGGCGCGAAGAAAGCGATGCAGACGTTCGACCCGGTCTATGGGTACGACGATCACTTCGTGTGGCTGGTGACCAGCCAATATGTAGATGCCAAGGGACTGAAGCTGGCGGCGCGGGTGTTCAATCTGGATGGAACAACGCAGAAGTTTTCGAAAGACACTGCGCTCGATGCGCCCGCCGACAGCACCGCGAAGGTGTTTGAGATTCCGCAGATCGAGGGATTGTCGCCAACATACTTCCTGGATCTCCGTATCACCGATGGCAGCGGCAAGCTGGTCGGATCGAATTTCTACTGGCTTTCGACGAAACCGGAAACGCTCGACTGGTCAAAGTCGAACTGGTATACGACTCCGACAGCGTCGTATGCGGACTATACGTCGCTGGCGCAGTTGCCAAGGGTGAAGCTGAATGTATCGAGCCGTAGCGAGCGCAATGGCAAAGATGAGACGACTCGCGTGACCTTGGAAAATCCCACCAAGTCCGTCGCGTTTTTCGTCCGCCTGAAGCTCGACAAGGGGAAAGGCGGCGAGGAGATTCTGCCGGTTGTCTGGCAGGACAATTACATCTCTCTGCTGCCGGGCGAAAAGCGGGAGATCACGGCAACGTATCGCGCCAACAGCATGGGAGCGGCGAAGCCGGAGGTCGAAGTGAGCGGCTGGAACGTGGAGTAGATTTTGTAATTGTGTAATCGGTAATTGTGTAATTTAAAAAAGGAGCAAGGTTGCACAGTTTCACGGTTTCAAATTACAAAATTAGCCGATTACCAAATTACACAATTTTCTAACCCTCTTCCGGTGGCAGATCAAAGTTCACCAGGTCGCCGCGGAAGCCACGCGTCTTCCAGGCGCCGAAGGCGATTCCAGCCGCCATCCAAATGCTGCCGGCGATTTTGGCGGGAGTACTGAGGCTCAGCCAGAGCAAGAAGCAGATCACGAAGCCGAGAACTGGTGGAGCGACAAACGACAGCGTCCATTTTTGGTCGCGCACCACATAGCGAACGAACGCGGCAGCATTCACACCCATGAAGGCGATGAGCGCGCCGAAATTGAGCATCTCAGCGCCAAGACCGTAACTCATTACGAACGCGCCAATCAGCGCGATTGCACCTACGAACAAAACGTTATTCCGCGGCACTCGATGCTTCGCGTCCACCACTCCGAAAAAAGATTTCGGGAGCGCGTTGCTTCGACCCATCCCGTAGAGCAGGCGTGCAGCACCGATCTGCGCGCCCATGCCGGATCCGAAATTGGCGACGAGCAGGGTGAATCCGAGAATGCCAAACATCGGCTTCCAGGCGCGCCCTGCGACGTGAACGAAAGCCGTGTCGACGTCCGGAAAAGGCTGCGATGCGGGCCAGATCAACTGCGCGGCATAGACCTCAACGGCAGACAGAAGGCCGATCACGACGCAGGTGAGCACGGTTGCCAGCAGAATATTGCGGCGCGGATTTTCCGCTTCTTCCGAGAGCGTGGAGATACCGTCGAATCCGATATAGGTAAGCACCGCGATCGATGTTCCACCGAGTACAGCCTTCGTGTTCCACAGGCTCGGATCGTAGAAGGGCCGTGTGTAGAAACCTGCGCCGTCGTGCGGATTGCCGAGGATATAGCGCGCCGCGACCACAAAGAAGATTGCAATCACTACGCCCATCCCCGCCGCCAGCGCCGAGTTCACCCGAGCCGAGGTCTTCACTCCCTGGATGTTCAGTAGCGTAAACACCAGCGCAAAGAAGACCGCCCACACGGCATACGGCACTCCGGGAGCAAACACGTGCGCCTGCTGGCTGCACCAGATGGTGCAGATGATCGGATTGAGCATGTAATCCATCACCATGCTCCAGCCGGTGACGTAACCGAGAGCGGGATTGATTTCCTGGCCGACGTAGGTGAAAGCCGATCCGGCGCTAGGATACGCGCGCGCCATGCGGCCATAGCTGATGGCGGTGAATAGCATCGCCACCATGGCGATCAAGATGGTCGTAACTACGTGCCCGTGTCCGCGGTCGCTGAGCACTCCGAACACCGACATCGGAGCAACCGGCTGAATCACGATCACACCGTACAGAATCAGGTCCCAAAGCGTGAGCGAGCGCCTCAGGCGCGGGACGTCAGCGAGCGGGTTGGCGGCAGCACTCATTCAATGTCTCAAAACAAAACCCCATTATCTTCATCTTGCGGAGATAAGGGGGTTCGGGGAAGGGTCAGCCGTGAAACAAAAATTCTTCTCGAATTCTATACGGAAGGGATATTCTGTCAATGAAAAAACACGTGTATTAAAACGATTCTTACCGTGTTGTGGTGCAACTTAAAATCCGGCGGAATTTGATTGAACGCGGGTCCACGATCATGAAACACAGAATGCGTCTTCTACTCTTGTTCTTTCCTATCTGCCTTGGCTTTGTCCAAGTCAGCGTTGCCCAGACCGGGGAAGGTAAGACGCTCCAGGGGCGCCTGGGCTACCCGGCCACGGCACGCCTGCTGGTGATTCACGCGGACGACCTCGGCATGAATCATTCCGTCAACCGGGCCACGTTCGAGGCTCTCGAGAAGGGATGGATTACTTCGGCCAGCATCCTGGTTCCCTGCCCGTGGTTTCCCGAGGTGGCGCGTTGGGCGAAAGTGCATCCGAATGCCGATCTCGGAATCCACCTGGCGTTGACCAGCGAGTGGACCGATCTGCGTTGGGGTCCAGTCAGCGGCACGGGCAGAGTCCCCAGCCTCGTCGATGCCTATGGATACTTTCCGCTCGACACGCCCGACGTTGCCCAAAAGGCCAAAATGCCGGAAGTGGAATACGAATTGCGATCGCAGATCGACCGCGCGAAAAACGCAGGCATTCTACTTACACACCTCGATACGCACATGGCGGGCATGGTGTCCTCGGGCGAACTCTTCGGCGTGTACAGGAAACTGCACGACGAATACAAGCTCCCGATTCTTTTGGAACCGTCAGGAACTCATGGCTCGCCTGCGGGAATTTCTGTGACGGCGGAGGAGGCCACGGTGCAGCGCGTCATCACGATGGAACCGGGCGTCGCGCCCAATAATAAAGACTGGCTCGACTGGTACAAGAAGCAACTCACTCCGCTCCCACCGGGTGTATATCAACTCATCGTGCAC
Source organism: Terriglobales bacterium (assembly GCA_035260505.1). Taxonomy (GTDB): domain Bacteria; phylum Acidobacteriota; class Terriglobia; order Terriglobales; family Acidobacteriaceae; genus Acidiflorens. The sequence continues at coordinate 1,854 of DATFVD010000203.1, read as the reverse complement.
CTTGCCTACGACGACGAGGAAATGCGCGGCGCCACATGGGACCATCCTGATTGGGGCGCGGCCTGGCGTCAACGCGACTTGGACATGGTAAAGAGCGCGGAGTTCCGCCAGTTTCTTAAGGAACAAGGTTTCGTGCTCGTGACATGGCAAGAACTGGCGAAAGCGCGTCGGCAGTGAAGCCATACGCCTGAATTCGTCTAGAAAGAAATGGATCCCGGAGCAGGCAAAGCGGCGGTCTCCTTAATTCCCTGCCCTTCGGTGATGGCGTAGATCTTGTCCGGAGCCACGTCTTTGAATGTTTCCGTCTTACCCGTAGGCCAGCGCACTTCAAGCGCATCAATTTTTGTCGCCGATCCCAAGCCGAAATGAAGCCGCAGATCGTTCTGCGAAAGATAACTGCCACCGCTGCGCACTTCGTCGAATTGCATCATTCCTCCGGCATGAATGGTGACGCGCGCTCCAATTGCGGCGCGGTTGCTTTTGGTTCCGGCGAGACGGAAGAGCACGCGATGATTCGCGCTTTTATTTGTATTGAACAGTAGCGACGGAGGTTCGCCGACATTGAGTACAACAATGTCGATGTTGCCGTTGTTAAAGATGTCGCCAAAGGCGGCGCCCCGCCGGGATTTCAACGGCATGTCGGCCAGGCCCGCTGCCTTCGATACTTCTTCGAACGTGCCGTTGCGCAGGTTGCGATGCAACAGCATTGGCTCGGCGTAGGCAGCGCTTCCCTTCACCGTGTCCATTTGCGGATAGACGTGTCCGTTGGCCACGAACAGATCGAGCCAGCCGTCGTTGTCCATGTCGAAAAACGTCGTGCCCCAACCGACCAGCGGCAAGCTGGGCTGGCCGAGATGCGATGGCATGGCTACGTCTTCGAATCCTCGCGGGCCATTATTCTGATGTCCGAGATTCTGAAAACCCAGATTGCGATAAAGCGTGTTGGGCTGGTCGGCAAATTCGGTGATGAACATCGAGAGGCGTCCGCTGTGATCGTAATCGCCCCAGGTCACGCCCATGGATCCGAGCGCCTGCCCTTCACTGTTCAGCGCGATGCCGCCGACCAGGGCCTCGTCTGTGAACGTGCCGTTGTGATTGTTGTGATAGAGATGATTGGGAGTGGCATCATCGGCGACGAACAGATCGGGCCATCCGTCGTTGTCATAGTCGCCCCAGGTTGTGCCGAGTCCGTAATATTTTTCGGGATCGTCGACACCGGCCTTCTTTGAGACCTCTTCAAACGTGCCGTCGCCGCGGTTGTGGTAGAGCAGGTCGGTTTCTCCTTCCATGCCCCACGGTCCGCATTGCACTGGCGCTCCTTTGAACTGGCAGAACTTGGTCGAGCCGAACGCGGGCAGATTGTTCATGTCGACGTGAACATATCGTGAGACGAACAAATCTACGTTGCCGTCGCGATCATAATCCGCCCAGGCCGCGCCCGTAGAGAAGCCGCCTCCGCGCACTCCGGCCTTGTCGGTGACGTCTTCGAATGTGCAGTTGCCTTTGTTCCGATAAAGCGCGTTGCCGCCGTAGCCAGTCACGAAGAGATCGAGATTCCCATCGTTGTCGAAGTCGGCGACGGCTACGCCCATGCCCCAACCTTTGCGCGTATGTCCGGCTTTCTCGGTGATGTCGGTGAACTTTAAGCCCGCATCCTGATGCCAGAGCGTGACGAGAGGATCGCCGCCGCTCTTTTTGTAGCGATCGACGGTCGAGCCATTCACCATCACGATATCGAGTTTTCCGTCATTGTCGCAGTCGAAGAGGCCGACTCCGCCGCTCATGGATTCGATGACGTAATATTTTTCGCGCGAGGAGATGTGGGAAGAGGTCAAGCCGGCTTGGGCGGCGATG
>DATFVD010000202.1:0-16670 GCA_035260505.1 Terriglobales bacterium | reverse complement strand
GGCGGCGCTGAGATTGTCGGCATAACAGCCGCAGCCGATCAGCGAAGAGTCGCCGAGGCGTCCCGGAGCTTTATTGAGCGTGCCCCCGGTTGAGGTCGAGGCCGCGATATTGCCATCGCGATCGAGCGCGACGGCTCCGACGGTATCGTGAGAAAGCAGGTCGTGCGTGATCGCCGGCGCGAACAGATCGTTGCCGCCAGCTGCAGCCTGGGCTTGATATGCACGCAGGCGCTCAACCTCCCTGGGGATGACGAGATCTTCGTTGCTGCAAAGAGCGATGCCGTGTTCGGCGGCAAAGCGCTCGGCGCCCTCCGCCACGAAATAGACATGCGGGCTGTCGCTTAGAATTTTCCGGGCGACGCGAATCGGGTTGCGCAGACGCTCGACACAACCGACGCCACCGCCGCGCAGCGTCGCGCCGTCCATGATGAAGGCGTCAAGTTGCACCTTGCCGTCGCGGTTGAGGAAGCTACCGCGGCCAGCGTCGAAGGTTTCGTCGTCTTCCATTACGACCACAGCTTCTTCTACCGCATCGAGTGCCGAACCTCCGCGTTCCAGCGTGCGCCACCCGGCAGTTGTGGCGTTGCGGACACCGTTGAGGTGCGCCTCGACCATGTCGTCAGGGATAGCCCAAGCGCCGCCGTGAACGACTAGAACAGGATTGGTTGGCAATCGAAGACTCCGCGGAAAGTTGCGAGATTTAGTCTAGCAGGCTCCGAAACCTAGGCAGACGTGCTCACTGAGAGATGACGCCATTAACCAAGCTTAAGAAGAAAGGCAAGTTGCCGAAGCTGTGGCCGACAATGCCCGGCCACGTACTTTTCGTGCGTTGTGCGACAAAAGCAAGCGCGAGACCTGTAATTGCCATCCGGACCGTGTCCCAGAGAGTCGGCTGCATGAATAGGTGGAAAGCTGACCAACAGATGCCATGGACAACCCACGCAGCCCTGCCGAATGCCAGTTCCTGTCGGGGCAGAACATAACCGCGCCACCACAGTTCCTCCCCACCGATGTTGCACACCAGCATCACAACAGCATAGTAGACGGGAATCCACCAGGCCCCGTGCAAAGGGAGGCCCATGAAATCGTTTGGACCGAAATGGCTGAAGAACTCGCTGTGGAACCCGGAAGCATCAAAAAATCCCACAGACTGTAGCGTGGGTTGAACGATCGCAGCGTTACGCTTGACGAGCATGCTTATCAAAATCGCGGCGAACAGCCACTTCTGCCTCGTCCCCTCTTTCCATAGAGCGAACCATGCCACCGCAACGGCACAGAGATCCGCCCAAGTGCCCCCGTACATAAACCCAGAGAGAGCCGCTGCCCACAGCCAAACCGTGCCATTTGGAATTCCGAGGCGCAGCCGTTGTTGGAGGCCCTTCCACGAAACAGAACGCAAATCAAGCGCCGCGCCTAGAAGCGCGGCGACCAGCATGAGGGCAAGCGGCAAAACGAGCACCAGGTGGAAAATGCACCACCATGAAGTCCCTTGTCGCCAAAGATCCGGCCCCAGCCAATGAAATAGGAGCGCGAAAACCAAGGCTGGAGCGCCGAACAGAAGCGTTGTCGCGAGCCAACCTGCTGGTTTTATGGCCGGTGCCGAGTACACGTGGCGAGTGTAGCTGACTTGAATACATAGGCAACGAAAAAACCTCGAAAACTGGAATCCGATGAGCGAGTGATTAGCGAGAAATAGTTCGCGGTGGGACGGGCGGGGACGCCCGTCGCTCCATTATTCGGCGCCAGATCCGGTGTTCAGGCGGCCCGGGCCGGCGCGTCCATCTCCGTCGTCCGCTGCCAGGTGTAAATAATGCGGTGGATTACCGTAATGGTCGAAAGCACCGCAATCACCCACAGCACCGGCGCCATAACGTTGAACAGAGCGCCGATGATCAGCAGCACCAGACGCTCGGGCCGTTCCATGAAACCGACGCGGCAACTGCCGATGAGAGATTCGGCGCGGGCGCGAGCATAACTCACCATGATGGCACTAATCATGACCAGTGCGGTCAGCACGACATAAAAGAATCGGTTGCCGCGAGCGTAGAAAACGAGCAATCCGAAGAAGAGCGACGCATCGCTGTAGCGGTCAACCACGGAATCGAAAAACCCTCCGAAACGCGTGACCTTGTTTGAGGCGCGGGCGACGCGGCCATCCACCAGATCGAAGAATCCCGATCCGATGATGACCAGGCCGGCATAGAAAAACATGCGGCGTTGGTTGGCGCCATTAGCATACCCAAACAAGAACGCGGCATAGGTGTTGACCACCAGCCCCATCAGGGTCAGGACATTGGGATTGATCCGGGAGAGCGCGAGCAGCCCCACGATAGCATCGAGCAAAACGCCGCAGGCGCGTCCAACTCCGCTGGTCCAACTCATATCGAGCGACTCTTGGCTTTGCAGCTCATTCTGATTTAGGCTTCAGTTCTGCTACCAGCTTGGCTTCCGCCAGATCGTGCATCGTCGAAAGCTTCAAGATTTCCATCTCGCGGCTGCCGCCGGGCGTGACGACCGTGGCGCTGTCGCCGACTTTCTTATTCAGCAGGGCGCGCCCGATCGGCGAGGTCGTCGAGATTCTGCCGGCCGCCACGTCCGACTGTTCGCTGGCCACCAACTCATATTGCATTTCTTCATTCTTGGTGCCGTCGAAAATCGTCACAATAGAGCCCAAGCCAACTTTATCCCTGGGGATATTGTTCATGTTGACCAGAGACAGGTCGGCGAGCCGCTGACCGAGTTGCCGGACGCGCGCCTTCAGGTACTCCTGGCGCTGCTTGGCGGTGTGATACTCGGCATTCTCGCTGAGGTCGCCCAGGGCCACGGCCTTCTTGAGTTCCCTCGGGATATCGAAAGCCAGCTCATGCTCGAGCGTGTTCAACTCTTCCCGAAGTTTCTTCTTGATCTCTTCCGTCATCGCTTTGGGAATTATAACCCTCGACGGCGAGGAATTGGTCCGCACCTCCCGATTCCAGCAGGAAAGCGCCGGCACAACCTGCTCAGGCGAAATGACTTACGTCATAGGGCCGCGGGACACCGCTTCTCGATTGCCTTAGGAGCGGCGGTCGGCTAGACTGGAAGAAGTTCTCCAGCTTCCCTCGGGCGAGGGCCCCTCCATGAACGGAAACGGCGTTTTCCACATTGGCGATAAGGTCGTGTACCCCAACCACGGCGTCGGAATTATCGAACAAATCAGCAGCCGGACCATGGGAACCACGGTCGAGAAGTTCTACTTGCTGAAAATCGCTGCAAGCAGTTTGAAAGTCATGGTACCGTTCGCCAACGTGGGCAACGTGGGGATGCGTCCGGTGGTGCGCAACGGCGAGGTGGAGAAGATCGTCGATTATCTCTCCTCGGGCGAATGCATTAACGCGGCCGACTGGAAAGACCGGTTTAAAGAAAATTCCGATCGCATGCGTACCGGGTCGCTGTCGGACGTGGCCGCGGTACTGAAGAGCCTGCTGATCCTAGGCCAGGCCAAGTCGCTATCGTTCCGCGAAAAAAAGATGCTGGAGCGCGCCCGCTATCTGCTCGTCAGTGAGATCGCCATCTCCAGGAACTGCGAAGAGAATCTGATTGAACAGGCGCTCACCAAAGCTCTGACGAAGTGTAACCTGCGTTTCCCCGAAATTAGTGAACTAGCCTCTTAACACCCTGCATCCCGGTAGAGACGCGCCTTGTCGCGTCTCTACCGGGGACCGGGGTGCGCCCCCATCCATGATTGAAGAATCAACACTGCGGCCATCCGGTCAACGGCCTGTCCCCGTTTCTTGATCGAGAGATCGGTCTCTCGCAGCAGCCGGTTGGCTTCGGTTGAGGTCCAACGCTCGTCCCATAGATGGACGGTCAGCCCAAAATGCGCGTGCAGATCGTCGGCGAACCGACGCATCTTTTCCGATTGGATTCCTTCCGCTCCACTCAAGCGCAGGGGCAGCCCGACCACAATCTCTCGCACGTTGTATTTCGCTAGCACTTGTCCCAGCGCCTCGAGATCACGACGTTTGTTCTGACGCTGGATCGTATCCAACCCTTGGGCGGTTATGCCCAGGGGGTCCGTGACCGCGACTCCAATCCTTTTTGAGCCAACATCCAGGGCCATGATTCGCCGATGGCCGATCGTCCCCGCTGCGTCCATCTCTCAATTGTAGATGGCGGAGCGCCCCGCTCCCTCTTTGCTCTGTTCCCCTGTGATCCGCTGTGATCCGCTGTGATCCGCTGTGTCCCCCGTGGTGAGGGTTTTTAGGCAACCACGTTGGAGCAACCTGTCAATATCGTCCAATCTGCAATTCCAATGGTGCAATTCCCGCCGCACTAAGGCAGAATTGTTGGCCAGTCGGGAGCGAGGTTACGCATCGCGCTTATGGAAACCTCTGAAGCACGACCCGCGCATCACTGGTCGCTGACGCTACTGGGCATGGCCCTGGTCGTGATGTTCGCGTATTACGGCGAATCGGTGCTGGCGGTGTTGTTCTTTGCCATTCTGCTCAGTTTTATGCTCTCTCCGGTGGTGCAGGCGCTTGAATATTTGCACCTTCCCAGAGCCCTGGCCGCGCTGATCAGCGTGGTTGTTCTTCTGGCGGTGCTCTATGGCATCAGCGCTGCGTCGTACAACCAAGCCATTATTTTCGCCGACAACGTTCCAAAGTATTCGCAGAAGATCCGCTCCATTTTGCAGCCCTTCCGCCAGGAGGCGGAAAAGTTCGAGAAGACGGGCGAGGTTGTGAGCGACCCGGAAGCCTCCAATGTGGTGTCGGTGCGCCAAGTGCAGAGCTGGTCCGAGGTCCTCACGCACGGAGCCGGTACTTTCACCGACATCCTGCTGGCGGCGTCGTTCATCCCGTTTCTGGCCTATTTTCTTCTGACCTGGCAAAGCCACGCCCGTTCCGCCACCGTGATGCTGTTTCCTTTGCATCACCGGCACACAGCATTTGTGACGCTCGGGCTGATCGGGAAAATGTTGCAGAGCTTCATTGTGGGGAACCTCCTGATCGGATTGCTGATCTCAGGCGTGAGCGTGGCGATTTTCGGGTTGCTGCACGTTCCGTTCTTCTACTTCATCGGTTTTCTCAGCGGCTTTCTGAGCCTGGTGCCATACCTGGGAATTGTGCTGGCGATGATTCCGCCGATCCTGGTCGGCCTGGGACAACTGGAGCCCGGAGAGTTGTTGGTGGTGGTGTTCTGCGTGGTCGGCCTGCATCTCTTCGCACTGAATGTTCTCTATCCGAAGCTGTTGGGGAGCCGGCTGAAGATCAATCCGCTGGCGGTGACCCTCGCGCTGCTGTTCTGGGGAGCGGTCTGGGGAGCAATCGGGCTGGTGCTCGCCATCCCAATCACCGGTGCGATCAAGATTGTCTTTGACCACGTCGAGTCGATGAAACCATATGCGGACTGGCTCGGGGAGTGAAGTAAAAGGTTCGAAGTGAGGGCGTAGATAGAACTTTAGATCACGTACCGAGGTTTCTTGCGGAAGCCCAAGTCACACCTTAGCCTGATGCGTGGAAGGAAACTCATGAAATCAAACCGATGGTTGCATGCCTTCGCCATTGCAATACTGGCGCTAAGCACCAGCGTGGTTCTTGCCCAACATGAAGGTCATGGACACGGGCGCGGTCACGATAAACATGGCAACGAAGACGGAGATAACGATAATGATCGAAAGGGTAACAGTAACAAAGACCACGGCCATAAAGGCCATGGATATGGTGACCGCGATCACGAGGTTATGCATGGCTGGTACGAGGGCCATCGGGGAAACTTGCCGCCCGGACTCGCGAAGAAGGATCGATTGCCGCCAGGCTTGGAACGTCAACTGGAACTTCGGGGTACGCTGCCGCCCGGTTTAAGGAGCAGGATTTACGCTGTTCCCGTCGATCTTGAACGGGAGCTGCCTCCGCCTCCTCCGAATTGCGAGCACGTCTTTATTGGCGGACACGTTGTGCTCCTGAATCGCAGGACGTTTGTGGTAATAGATGTTTTCCATCTGGGGTTCTGAAAACCTTTTACACTAGAACCTTGCGCGCGCTGATCAAACTGTTTTTGGTTGTTGTTCTCGCCGTCGGCGGCTGGGCCGCATGGCAGCTCTATGTCCCAGTTGCCCCGCCAGCCGATACGTCTCTGCTCCTGCGTCCTGGGTATCCGACGCGCAGGATTGCCTCGGAGTTGAAGAAGGCGGGCGTGATCCGGAGCGAACTGGTTTTCGCGCTCTGGCACGTGTTGCACCCAAAGCCATCCCTGAAGGCCGGCGAGTATCGCTTCGAGCGGCAGGCGAGTCTGCCACAGGTCTACGGGCGCATCGCGCGCGGCGATATCTACTTCCACGTGGTCACAATCCCCGAAGGCTATACGATGTTCGACATCGCCAAAGCGATGGAAGACGCGGGCCTTGGACCTGCCGCCGACTTCCTGCACATTGCCGAAACCCAGACCCAGCTGATCTCGGATCTGGCGCCGCAGGCCAAATCGCTTGAGGGCTATTTGTTCCCCAACACCTACCAGTTCACGCGCACGCAGAGCCTGGAGGAAATGACGGCGGCGATGGTCCATCAGTTCCGGCTTGTGGCGCAACAAGTCGGGCTGAACTCCAATTCGGACGTACACCAGGATGTTCACAAAATTGTGACCATGGCCTCAATCATAGAAAAAGAGACCGCGGCTCCTGAGGAACGACCGCGCGTGGCCAGCGTGTACTACAACCGGTTGGCGCGAAAGGTGGCGCTCGACGCCGATCCCAGCGTGATCTACGCGGAGTTGCTTGCGGGCACCTATCAGGGAAGCCTCCATCACGCCGACCTGGCAGTTAACTCGCCCTACAACACTTACCGTTTCCCGGGATTGCCGCCGGGGCCAATCGGCAATCCGGGAAAAAGCTCTCTGGAAGCAGCTCTGCATCCCGAGAACACGGGGTTCTTTTATTTTGTCAGCGACGGGAACGGCCACCATCGCTTCGCCCGCAGCCTCGAAGAACACAATCGAAACGTTGTCGCTTACAGGCACTCGCTCGGCCTCAGGTAACAGCCCACAATAAAGCTCCGCTCTGCCCTGTGGGAGTTCCCTGTGTTCCCCGCGTCCCCTGAACTGTCTCCCTCTCTCATCACCAACTGTGACCTGCATCACAGACTTCCCAGCCAGTCCAGTCCGATACTATGCTCGTGATAGGGCAGTCCGAGGCGTGCCCGTCCAACCGGGACGCATCTCGAAGCTGCTCCAAACCCTTTCAGCGCTCAGTGGCATCGGTTATAGTAACTAGGAAGCAAACATTCTTCCCCTTGTGCACCGCCGATTTAGGCGTTTTCCTGCCTCTAAGTTTTTATTCTGAAATATTTTCCACCTGAGTCATGGAAAATCAATATTGGGGAGTCTCTTGGACATATAACCCCATGATTCCAATGGGTAGGGGGATGTGGATCCCATATTGAATTGGTTACTAGCCACATATTCATTAGGCCGAGAGCTGGCCAAACCGCATGGAAGCTGGCCCTGTGACGTGCCCGGATACGAACCCTATTTGCACCTCGAACTGCGAATCACGGAACCCTTCGCTGCCTTATACTAATCAAACACCAATGTGGGAAAAGTCTTCCTGGGTGACCGGCATAGGCATGGATCGCCTTCCTCTGCGCATTGTCTTACTTTTATTGCTGACGACGGCTACTTTTCCGTTGGGTGGATGTCTGTTTCGAACCCGTACTTTGGATCGTCAGATTTCCGACCGGCCGCTGAAGACCGCGACCCAGCAGGATCTGATCGAATACGTCAACAACCAGGCCGGCAAGATTCAGTCCATGCAGGCGACCGTGGACATCGACGCTTCGGCTGCGGACCTGAAAAACGGGCGGGTCACCGATTACAAGGAGATTCGCGGGTACGTGCTGGCGCGCAAGCCGGCCATGCTGCGCATGAAGGGCCTGCTGCCGCTGGTGCGGAATACCGCATTCGATATGGTGAGCGACGGGCGGGAATTCAAGCTATGGATTCCGCCGAGAAATAAGTTCGTCGTGGGCTCGAATAATGGCGACAACTACCAGCCCGACAAGCGACTGGAGAACATGCGGCCGCAGTACATCTACGATGCGCTTCTGATTCCGGCAATCGGCCAGGACGAGATTGCGGTGCTTGAAAACGGCTATGAAACCGTTCTGGACGCGAAGAAACATCGGGTCGAGCAACCCAATTACGAACTAGCAGTCATCCGGAATGGTCCCAAGGGCTGGTATCTATCGCGCCGGATCGAGTTCAGCAGAACGGATCTCCTGCCGCACCGGCAAAGGATCTATGACCAGCAGGGAAACGTCGCGTCCGACGTACGCTATCAGGATTACAAAGACTACGCGGGGACTACATTCCCGGGTACGATCGAGATCGAACGGCCGCGGGAGAATTACGACATCACCTTCAGCATAATTAAACTGGAAATCAATAAAGCATTGACCGACGACCAATTTGCGCTGGAGCAGCCACCCGGAGCCGACGTGGTGCGCCTCGATCAGCCCAATCCTAGCGCGGCGAAGGCGTCAAACGGCAAGGGCAGGTAGCACGGGTCCCATAGAATTCGTATCAGGGCATCCCTTCAGCGATGCCGTAAGATGTTCCAATCAGAACCGCTTTGGGGGCGAAGGGCCAAACGTTTACCCATGATGAATCGCATGATCGTCGGGAATTTGGTGCATCGCCCGCTGCGCTCGCTGATCAGCGTCGTGGCCGTGGCGCTCGAGGTGACGCTGATCCTGCTGATTGTGGGCCTCTCGCTCGGAATGCTGCAGGATACCCGCACCCGCACCGCCGGGATCGGGGCCGATGTGCTGGTGCGACCGCCGGGATCTTCGTTCATCGGTGCGTTTTCGGGCGCGCCCATGCCCATCAAAGTGGGAGACATACTGGCTAAGTTGCCCCATGTGAAGAGTGTGGCGCCGGTGATCACGCAGGTCGCTTCGACCGGCACCCTCGAGATTATTGCGGGTATCGACTTGTCCAGCTACGAAAGCATGTCGGCGGGCTTCCACTACCTGGGAGGCGGACCATTTCAGGGGCCATACGACGTGTTGGTCGACGATCTTTTTGCCAAGTCCAATCACGCTAAGGTGGGTGACACGATCGAGATTCTAAACAACAAGTTTCGCGTCTGCGGGATCGTGGAACGGGGCAGGGGTGCCCGCAAATTTATTCCGCTGAGCACTCTGCAGGATCTCATCGGCGCCAAGGACAAGGCCACGATCTTCTATCTCAAGTTAGACGACCCGGCGAATGCGGACGCGGTGGCCGACGAGATCAAGCAAGTGCCGGGCATGGAGCGCTACGTGGCGACCTCGATGGCTTCCTACCTGGCCATGATGACTACCAGCAATTATCCGGGACTGTCAACGTTCATTAATGTTGTGGTCGGTATTTCCGTAGTCATTGGATTCATTGTAATTTTCCAGGCCATGTACACGGCGGTGATGGAGCGGACACGCGAAATCGGCATCCTGAAGTCGATGGGGGCGTCGAAGCTGTACATCGTGAACGTAGTGCTGCGGGAGACGGTGCTGCTGGCGCTCGGTGGCATCGTGGTGGGCATCGTGGTAAGTCTGGCGGCGCGGGCAGCCCTGGCACACAAGTTCCCTTTGCTGCAGGTGGTCGTGGACGGTGGCTGGATCGTGCGCGCAACCCTGATTGCGATTACCGGCGCGATTGTCGGCGCGCTATATCCGGCGTTCAAGGCAGCGCAGAAGGATCCCATCGACGCGTTGGCGTACGAATAGGGCAGCGACAGGCAGCCATTCCCTGTTTTCGTTTTTAATTCGCCTCGGGCTTACGCGATTTTTTCTGTTCTTAATAATTTCCTCATAATTTTCCTCGCAAATGGGGTGAGAATGCTCGATACTGCCCGTGAAACTGCCGTGCTATAATCACGCGCCGTACCCGAAGGCAATGCAGTTTCGCAGCGAGTTGTCCTAATTCCCTGGCCCTGCGCACGCATGCGCGCAGTCAATGAAATACCTAGGAGGAGATATGCGCTTCAATGATCCGACTCTATACGGTCGGGACGACGAGACGGATGAGTACAGCGACAGCGGCGCCTACGGCGAATCGCTGGAAGAGGATTTGGAAGAAGAGGAAGAAGAGGAAGAAGAGCCCGTTCTCGTAGAGGAAGACGACGAGATTCCCGTGGTGCCAGCACGGGAACCTGTGCGAGCACCTGCGCCCGTAACACCATCGGGGGGTGGCGGCGGCCAGAGCCGGCCTCCCAAGAAGGCTCCTGCCAAGAAGGCGCCCGCCAAGAAAAAGGCGGCAAAGAAGAAGCCTGCGAAGAAGAAACCGGCAAAGAAAGCCACGAAAAAACCAGCCCGAAAAAAGGCGGCAAAAAAAGCAGCGAAGAAAGCTCCGAAGAAGAAGACAGCCCGGAAACCGGCGCGTAAAAAAGCGGCGCGCAAGAAGGGCCGCCGCCGTTAGCGGTTGATGGCGGAAGCCCGGTGCTCTGTCCGGCTTCCGCCATTTTCAATTATTTTCCGTCGGGCACGATGGCGTCCGCTTCGATTTCCAGCAGCATCTCTGGAGAGACCAGGGCCGTAATCGCCACCATCGTGCTCGCGGGACGAATCTCGCGAAAAAACTCTCCGTGGGCTTTTCCGACTCTTTCCCAATCCGCGATGTTGGTAAGGAACACGCGCGTGCGGACGACGTCCTTGAGTGAAGCTCCGGCCTGCTCCAGCGCGCGTGCAATGTTCTTGAGGGCCTGAACTGCCTGCGCGTACGGATCGCCTGCGCCGACGATTTTTCCATCGCCTCCAGTCGCGGTTGTACCCGCAACGTGAATATAGGCGCCCACGCGAACCGCACGAGAGTAACCGACGATCGGCTCCCACGGCGTTCCAGTTGAAATGTTGATCCGCTCCACTCTGCCTCCATTTTCCTTGTTCTTACACAGATGAATAGATTGATTGGATCAGATTTTTCGATCCGCGATGCAGAATTAGCAGTCACCGCCCTTGGCTGCTAACAAACACCTTGAAACCCTGCGCCCCGCGCGGGCTTCTAACTATAGTGAGTGGCTCAATGGTGACTTGTGTTGGGTAAGAATTCGAGGTATCTAATCCGGACGGGGTTTAATTCCGATAGAAGCTTAGAGAAGGGCACGGTGAGAGGGAGTGGGGCCATGGAAATGATTCCGGAGACGCATCCGCTGCAGCAGCTGTTTCTTGAACTGGTCGGCCGTCACTATGCCGAGGAGATCGGAATTCGTGATCCCCAACTCGTGAACTACGTCGCACATCTGCTGTCAGAGTTTTGCGACGCTGAGCAGTTGCTGAAAATCCGCAATGCGGCGGGAAAGCCCTTGAACGATGTGGGCGAGATGCTGATTGAATCGGACCCGATCTATGGTCCAGCTCCGTCGTTCGATCGCGAACGCCAGGTCCGCAAACACATTGGCGACTTTACGCTTTTCTACGCCGGTATGTTTCCGGAGAGCATCAACCATTATCGTTTGCGCCGCCAGCGGGTAGAAGGTTTCGTGGATTGGATGAAAGCCGGGAAAGAGAGCTACTACATCGTCTCGAAGTTCGAGCACTTCGAATACGCCAAGGTGGCACCGCTATTCGCGCAACTCTCACAAAGATTTGAGCAGTGCGTTTATGGACTGAATCTGGTGAAGAACGAGCTCGAGGTAATGCAGCATCCGATCGCGCGGATGAGCAACGAACTCATTATGTAGGATTGCAGATTGCAGACGTGAAGCCATGTGCGCTGAATTTGGATTTTACTTCTGCAATCTGATCTCTCACCTCTGACTTTTCACCATCCGCCTACCCACGATTTCAAATTTCTCTTCCAGCACAATTCTGATCGCTTCCGTATATGCGATGTGTTCCTGCTCAAGAATGCGCGAGGCAAGCGTGTGCTCGTTATCCGAGTCCAGTGCGGGTACGGTTTTCTGGACGATGATGGCGCCGTGATCAAGTTCCTCATCCACCAGGTGCACCGTGCAGCCTGACACTCTCACACCGTAGGCGAAAGCCTGCTGCTGCGCTTCCAGACCGGGAAACGCGGGTAGCAGGGATGGATGGATGTTGAGAATTTTCGCCGGAAACTGCTGCACGAACCAGGGCGAAAGCAGGCGCATGTAACCGGCGAGGCAGACGAGATCGACTTTGCTGTCCAGGAGTGCAGACACAACTTCGCGGTCGTGCTCCTCGCGTGGCCTGCCTTTCGATGGAATGACGAGCGCATGGAGTCCGCGCTGGCGGGCGGTTTCCAGACCGGGAGCATCGGCGCGGTTCGAAATCACGACAGCAACGCGGGCATTGGGTATCCTGCCCGCTGCAATACTGTCGGCGATGGCCACAAAATTGGATCCGCGTCCGGAAAGTAGGATGCCGAGATTTTTCATTCGCACAACATTATTCACCACAGAGGCACAGAGAAAATCCAACGAAAAATAAAAACCTGAAGGAAATCCTAACTGAACATCACTTTGCGATCGCCCTTGACGATGCGGCCGACACTGTAAAATTTTTCTCCTGCGCGTTCCAGGAGAGTCTGGGCTTTCTTGAATTTCTTGGCGGGAACCACGATTAACATGCCGAGGCCCATATTGAAGGTGCGGAGCATCTCTTCCTCGGCGACGTTGCCCAGCTTTTGCAGATGCTCAAAGATAGGAAGAACCGGCCAGGTACCGAGTTCGATCACGGCCGATGTGCCTTTGGGCAGCACTCGGGGCAGATTCTCGGTGATGCCGCCGCCGGTAATGTGCGCCAGTGCGGCGACGCATTCGCCCGCGATCATCTTACGAATGATCGACCAGTAGCTGCGATGGGTGCGCATGAGTTCGTTGCCGACTTTGTTCTTGATCTCGCTGACAAAGGTCTCGAGGGAATAGCCCGCGATTTCAAAGAGAAGTTTGCGAGCCAGCGAGTATCCATTGGTATGCAGGCCATTCGAGGGCAGACCGAGGACGCAATCGCCCACCTGCACGTCTTTGCCGCTGATGATGCGGTCGCGCTCGACCACTCCAACAATGAATCCGGCGAGATCGTATTCGCCCTCGGGATAAAACCCTGGCATTTCCGCGGTCTCGCCGCCGATCAGCGCGCAGGCGTTATGCTTGCAGGCTTCGGCGAGGCCGCCAACAATTTTTTCGGCGACTTCCGGGTCCAGCCTGCCCGTGGCCAGGTAGTCCATAAAAAATAAAGGCGCCGCACCCTGCACTGCGATATCGTTCACGCAGTGATTCACCAGGTCGGCCCCGACGGTGTGGTGCATTTTCATTTCGAAGGCCACTTTTAATTTAGTGCCCACGCCGTCCACGCTCGAAACCAGCACCGGATCCAGATACTTCTTATCGACCGAGAACAGGCCACCAAACCCGCCAATCTCGCTCAATACTCCCTTGGTAAAGGTTTTGTGGGCAAGATACTTGATGCGCTGCTTGGTGCGGTTGCCACGATCAATGCTGACACCGGCGTCGGCGTAGGTGATGGAGTCGCCTTGTGGGTTGGGATGCTGGGCCACTGTTCAGTCCGTCGCTTGCCAGGGTGGAGAGATCTGATGCGCCACCGAGCCGGTGGAAACGTTTCAGGCGCAACAAATTCTAGCACGTCTGTAGTAGCCTTCGGCAGGACTCGGGTGGATCGCTGCAAAAAGAAAACCCCGGCTACCGCCGGGGTCGGAAACGAGAAGGCATGCAACGTCATTTCGGTGCGTCCTTCTTCATTTCCTCTTTCTTTTCTTTCTTGTGGGCTTTGTGGTGATGCTTTGCTTTGGCGTCTTCCTTTTTGTCCATCGGCTTGTCCATCTTGTCCATCGGTTTGCAGGCCGACTTGTCACCCTGGGCAAACGCGAACGACGACATCGCGATGCAGAGAGAAACGGCGAATAGCAATGCTAGTACTTTTTTCATATTTCGATGCTCCTTTGGATGTCCCATGCGCACACAAACTCCCGGAAATTATGATGTGATTGTCCGGGGCCAGCGAAATTGTAGACCTCGGACGAGGCTTTTCCAAGTGCAATAGCGAACAAGCTTTATAATGCTGGTCCAACTCTTTTTCTCCCGGAGACCAGCATGAGAATTTCGATAGTTCTCCTTTTTGCGGCGTTGACAATTCCGTTTGCGGTGGCGCAACAAAACCAATCACAGAACACGACGCCTGAGAGCGCAAAGCCGGCCACGTCCAGGAAAGACAAAAGCAAGAAAGAACCAGCGCCGGCGAGCACGGTGACTCCGGACAAAGCCACGGAACCCGGCAAGCCCGCCGAGCCGTCCAAAGCCGAGTCAAGCGAAGCCACCGATAAAGATAAAGACAAGGAAGAACATTACGATGTGGCAGAAGTTCCGCCCGTAATCACGCATCATCAGTTCGCGCTGAACGGAAAAACGCTCAGTTACACGGCGACAGCCGGGAGACTTCCCATCAAGCGCGACGACGGCAAGATAGAGGCCGAAATGTTCTTCGTCGCCTATACGCTCGACGGACAGGAAGCCGGAAAGCGTCCGGTGACGTTCTCGTTCAATGGCGGTCCGGGCTCCGCCTCAGTGTGGCTGCATATGGGCGCACTCGGACCGAAGCGCGTGGTACTGCAGGCGAACGGTTTCATGCCGGCAGCTCCTTATCGTTTGGAAGACAATCCCGACACGCTCCTCGACCGCAGTGACATCGTCATGGTGGACGCCATGTCCACCGGTTACTCGCGCGCCGCAACCGCCGAACTTGCCAAGAAGTTTCTGGGCGTAAAGGGCGACGTACAAGCCTTCGGAGAATTCATACGCCTCTACATCTCGCGCTACGATCGTTGGAGCTCTCCGCTGTTTCTGCTGGGGGAGAGCTACGGCACGACGCGCGCCGCCGGCATCGCCGGGTTTTTGGCGGATCATGGTATCGCTTTCAACGGCGTGACTCTGCTCTCGATGGCAGTGGATTTCCAAACACTCGAATGGAATAAATCGAACGACCTGCCTTATTTTCTGCTGGTGCCGACATTCAACATGATCGCCGCTTACCACCACAAGCTTTCCGCCGATCTTACTCAGGATATGGCGAAGACACGCGATGAAGTCGTGCGCTGGTCGACCAACGATTACGCGCTTGCCTTGGGCAAAGGCGACACATTGACGGCGGAAGAACGCCGCAAGGTTGTCGATCAACTGTCACGCTACATAGGGCTGCGTCCGGAGATGATCGAAGCGCACAGCCTGCGTATTGACGTTCCCACCTTCACGCACGAACTGCTGCTCGATCAGAAACTGGTCGTTGGCCGCCTCGATGGCCGGTTCAGCAGCCCAAATCCCGACGAAGACCACCTCTTCTACGATCCAGCCAGCGCTGCCATTCTGCCGCCTTATACCTCCGCGTTCAACGGTTACTTGCGCACCGAACTCAACTACAAGTCCGACATGCCCTATAGAGTCTTCGCTTTCGACGAGCCCGGCTTCCAGAAGTGGGAGTGGGGGAACGCCGTGGAAGGCTTTCCCAGCACGGCAGGCGGTCTGCGGTCGGCCATGATCAAAAATCCGTACATGAAGATTCTGGTGATGGAAGGCTATTACGATCTGGCGACACCCTACGCCGCTGCCAACTGGACCATAGACCACCTGAACCTCGATGGGCAGTTCCGCCAAAATGTTTCGTACGCCACTTACAACTCGGGTCACATGGTGTACATCGATCGCGCCGAGCACAACAAGATGAAAAAAGACTTGGTGGACTTCATGGAGAAGTGCCTGCCGAAATAGTTCGTGTGGTCGTGTGGGGACGGGCGACTCGCGAGCCTCCCTGAGCGAAGTCGAAGGCTCCAATCCGTGCGCAAGCTCGGCGGCTGCCTGCAGCAACAGCAATTCTAATTTTTTCCACGATGCTGAATGCCGAGCCCATGCGCGCTGCCGCCATCTTCGGATTGGGGACTTCACCGGCGGATCTGAAGCCGTTTCAAGAAGCCTCTCGAGCAAAGTGGCTCCAAGGATTGCCCCCCGCTTCCGGCGATGCTGACGCCATTCTAATTTTTGGCGGCGACGGCACCATTCACCGTCAACTTCCAGCGCTCGTACGGCTCCAGCTTCCGGTGCTTATCGTTCCAACGGGCAGTGGAAACGATTTTGCCCGCGCGCTGAACCTGCGCTCGATGCGAGACTCCTTGCGCGTATGGCGTGATTTCGAATCGGGGAAAATTCAAGCGCGGGCAATTGATCTCGGGGTTATTGTTCCATCCACTGCGGTTCCATCCACTTCACGGGAGAGGACGTACTACTTCTGCGGCGTCGCCGGATGCGGTCTGGACTCTGCGGCCGCTCGGCGCGCCAATCAGATGCCGCGCTGGCTGCGCGGACACGGCGGTTATGCTCTGGCGCTATTGTCGCTACTGCTCAAGCTTCCGGCTTTTTCCATGCGGCTGACGCAGGCCAATGGTGAGGATCGTACTCAAGCCGAAAAGATAACCTTGCTCGCCGCCTTCGCCAACACACAGTTCTATGGCGATGGCATGCGCATCGCGCCGGAAGCAGATTTCGCCGATGGCAAGCTCGATATCTGCCGGATCAACGCACTCAATCCCTTCAAGTTGTTTTTTGTGTTTCCGACTGTGTACTTCGGGCGCCACCTCCGTCTGCCCGAAGTTGAGTATTCGAGGGCGGAGCGAGTCCACGTGGAGACTGAGACTCCGCTCGAGATCTACGCTGACGGAGAGTTTGTGTGCGAGACGCC
>DATFVD010000201.1:0-2751 GCA_035260505.1 Terriglobales bacterium | reverse complement strand
TTTCGGCGCGCACGATGTGAATCGGATGCAGTTCACCCAGGGACGCGATCTGAAACTCGCGCCGGCGCAGGAGGGTGCGCCGCTGAACTATTTCGTTTATCCGTATGTGGAGATCGGCGGGAAGGAATATCCGAATGTTTCGATTGCATTCTCGTTTGAGGATGCCGGTGAAAAGATCGCGGTCGCTTTACGCTAGTTTCGCGGAAGGTGTAGTCCGGCTTAGCCGGAGGGTTGCGGTCAATGGGTTTCCCCCTGTGTTCTTTCCCTGTGTTCCTCCGTGCCCCCTGTGGTTCGGCCTTTTCTCCCTCGATTCGAAGTGCTGGGTCAGAATCGCCAACGGCTAAGTCGGTTTATGCTCTCTCGGAAACCGGCGTTGACCTTCCGCTTCCGGACGCCTTGTATCATAAGCGGGATGACTTCCTCGGGCGGACCTTGGCCACGACGACCAACGGTAGGCGTGTTTGATTCCGGCGTCGGCGGGCTAACCGTTCTCAGGGCATTGGTCGAGCGAATCCCAGAGGCTGACTATCTCTACTTCGGCGACACGGCCCGCCTTCCTTACGGATCGAAGTCGGCGGCCACGGTCGCGCATTACGCGGTCGGCGCGGTGCGCTATTTGCAGGATCAGGGAGCGGAGCTGCTGGTAATCGCCTGCAACACAGCCACAGCGCTCGCGCTCGACGAGATCAAAACTGCGGCAGATGTAGCAGTGATCGGCGTCATCGAACCGGGAGCGGAAGCCGCGGCGGCGGCCAGCCGGAAGCAGAAGGTGGTCGTCATTGGAACAGAGGCCACCATCAGCAGCCATGCTTACCGGCGGGCGCTCGAAGCCCGCGGGGTCGCGGTGCGGGAGAAGGCGTGTCCTCTGTTTGTGCCACTGGTCGAAGAGGGATGGGTGGAACATCCGGTGACGGAGCAGGTGGCGAAGATTTATTTGGCGGAGGGTTTTTCGGACGACGCATACGATGCCGACGTGCTGGTGCTTGGCTGCACACATTATCCGCTGATCAAGCCGCTGCTGCGGCGAATGGCGCCGGAGCACATCGCGATTGTGGACTCGGCCGAGTCGACGGCGCAGGACGTGGCCCATCAACTTGGGCTCAGACTGCGCATCGAGACGCCGTCCTCTTCAGCTAGCAGCGAGCCGAGTGGCGTCCCGGGACTCAAGTTCTTTGCTACGGATTCGGCGGAGAAATTCAGGAAGATGGGAACATGGTTTCTGGGGCTTCCGGTGGAAGATGTCGTGCATGTGGACTTGAAGGAATAGGCGGTTGGCGGGCGTGCTGCACGCGACACTGGGCGGGACGCCCGTCCCCACACTCAGAAACCAAGACGTCTCTACGAGGCAGCGGGTTCAGTAAAGATGGAAGCTGACTTCGATGTTGATCGCAACCGAGACCGGCTTGCCATCTTTCGTGGCGGGTTCGAAGCGCCATGTCTTTACAGCTTCGATTGCTTTCTCGTCCAGTCCCAAACCTAGCGTTCGGGACACGCGGATGTCCCGCGGCCTGCCGTCCGATCCCACGATCACGTACAGAACACACGTCCCCTGATATTTTGCCTTCCGGGCTTCCTCTGAATAGTCCGGATCGGGATCGTAAATCTTCTTGGGAGCCGAGACTCCGCCGCCAACGTGGAATACTCCACCGCCGGTGCCGCCTCCGCGACCGGGACCGAATCCGGGACCTTCGCCCGGGCCCACGCCGCCACCGTGATTATCGCCAACGCCGCCGCCATAGCCAGTTCCATTCGAAGCCACGGACGGCAGATGCGAAAGCGGATTTCCCAGGTCGGGCATGTTGGGCTGCGGAAGGCGAACCTCCGGAGGAATTACGATCGTCGGAGGAACTTCGAGTTTCGGCTTCAGGTTGCGTACCACCGCCATGGGAGGTGTGATCTGCTGCATGGACTGCTTGGGCAAACGTCCTTGCGATGCCTGCAGTTTGTCGCGATCTCCACCGCCACCGCCGCCGCCGCTCAGGCTCTTCGAGGGCTTCAGAACCGGAAGGTCATCGGGCGCGATCAACACCACGGTTTCTTTGGGCTTGGCGACCTCGACCATCTTCCGTCCCAGGTAGGTAGCCAGAATAATGAGCGCCACTGCTAGCACGTGAATGACGGTCGAGCCAAACGCTCCCCGTCCTTTGTAGTTATAGAAACCCCAGATGTCGCGTACCGGGACGGGCTTCGAGGTCAGGACCAGCGGAGGAAGCTTTTTGGGGAAAAAGAATTCGTCAATATTGCGGAACAGGGATTTCCAGAGAGGCTCGTCCAGCGTCTGGTTCTGCAGGAGAAGCTGGAGCTCGGGCTCCGGACCTAGCATTTGCGAATTCTGCGGCATTTCGAGTTCTGGCATATGTTCCCGAGCAGTGACCCCAAATTCACGGTAGGGAGAATCGCATATTTTTAGATGCGCGCTCTCTCCTCAAAGGTCGCTTGTAAAACGGACGAAGCTAACCGCCCCAATGTTTCCTCAGACAGTTGGATGCGCACAGGTTGTGATCTACTAAAAATTGTACACGCTTTTCCCGGGCGGGAAACAGTACTTTTTGAATTCACTCCCGGTGCCGCAGTCCCAGTAAGACGTGTCCTTCCGCGCTCCCTATATAATGAAAAGATTCAATCAGTTGGGAGAACCTTTCGAGTGCCGATGGATCTGAAATCCACCATCAATTTGCCCAAAACCGCCTTCCCCATGAAGGCAGGCCTGCCCCAGAATGAGCCGAAAATATTGGCTCGGTGGGAGGAGCA
>DATFVD010000200.1:0-14058 GCA_035260505.1 Terriglobales bacterium | reverse complement strand
GCTGTCGCGGGATCTCGCCAGCTTTTTTCAGGAAGATTCTCCGGCGGTCGATCGCCTGTCGCGGGATTTCGCTCGCACCCTGGTGGCGAATATCCTGGAGGCTTACTGATGTTGGAGCCGTACTGATGCGCGCCTTCAGTCGGGCCGACCGCTTTCTCTCTGAACTTGAGTCGCGCAAGCTGAAGCCGGCTTATGTGCTGGTTGGCGATGAAGCATTTTTTCGGAAGCGCTGCCGCGATGCCATCCTTGAGCACATGGTTGCGCCCGACTCGCGCGACTTCGGCTTGTTTGAGTTCGATCTTGCGGAGACTTCGCTGAATGAAGTGCTGGATCGCGCCCGCACGCCTTCGCTGATGGCGCCGTTTCAAGTGTTCTTCGTCCGTGGCGTGAAGACCCTGTTTGGCCGCGGCTCGAATGAAGAAAAAATTGGAGCCATAGAAGCGTACTGCAAAAATCCCAATCCCGATGCGCTTCTCGTTTTTGTCGCTGACCACATCAGCATCCCCGCCGATGCCCGCCGCATGGAGATGACGGACAGGGATCGCTATCAGAAGATCCGCGAAGACCTGGGTACATTCTGCGGCATTGTCGAACTGTCTCGTGTCCAGGAGGGGGAAGCCGCCCGCTGGATTGGCGAGTACTGCGCCACGCGAGAGGTCAAAATCGACGCCGATGGCGCCCGCGAACTGGTGGATGCACTGGGCGGCGACATGATGATGGTGTCGAACGAACTGGAGAAGCTAATTCTTTACGTCGGTGAAAAGAGAAAAATTACGCTCGGCGATGTTGAGACCATGGTGCTCGCCGCGAAACAGCGCTCGTTATATGAGTTGACCGATGCGATTTCCTCCAAAGACCGCGTGCGCGCGCTGGAAGTCCTCGATGCGCTGCTTTCGACCGGGGAGGGAGAAGAAGCCGCCATCGGCCACCTCTACATGCTGGCCAAAACGTTTCGCCAGATGCTGGTCATCCTGGAGCGCAACGTCCGCGACCAGCGCATGCTCTGGGCGGCGTTGTGGCAGGGATTTCGCGTGCCGCCGTTTGCGGCCGACGATATCATCCGTCAGGCGCAGCGCTATAAATCGAAGCGGGAACTGACGCGCGCCATTCGCCTGGTAGCAAAAGCCGATCTGGCGCTGCGCTCGAATCCTCCGGGCAAGCGCCTGATTCTCGAAAAACTAATTTTGGATCTCGCCACCGAACCTAAGGTCGAATCCACCGGCGGATGGATGCAGGAAGAATTGCCTGTGTAGAGGCGGGCTTGTCCCGCCTCAGACCACGGCGATGGACGCTCAAACTTATCTACGGCGCATTAACTACCAGGGGTCGTTGACGCCTGACATTGATCTCCTGCGCTCCCTCCACCGCGTGCACCTCTTCACAGTTCCTTTCGAAAATCTTGATATCCACTTGGGACGAGAAATTGTCTGTGACGAAAGCCGCATTCTGCACAAGATCGTGAACGAAAAACGCGGCGGTTTCTGCTACGAACTGAATGGAGCTTTTGCCGCCCTGCTGCGAGCGCTTGGTTTCCGGGTAACGCTGCTCTCGTGTCGAGTCGCTCGCCACGACGGCGGATACAGCCCCGAATTCGACCACCTCACTCTCCGTGTCGATCTCGAAGAGCCCTGGCTGGCCGACGTCGGCTTCGGCGATTGCTTTCTGGAACCATTGCGCCTCAAGCCCGGCATGGAGCAGCCAAAAGATGGGCGTATCTATCGTTTGACAACTCGTATGATATCGTTGGCACCCGCTGATGCCATGTTCGACCTGGAAGTTATGGCCGAAGGCGGATGGAAGAAGGAATACGGGTTCACCCTGCAACCGCGCGCACTGGCAGACTTTGCGGGGATGTGCCACTATCATCAGACCTCACCCGAGTCGCATTTCATGCGCCACCGAATCTGCTCGTTGCCCCCCCGACGGGCGAATTACCTTGTCGGACGACAAGCTGATTGAGACACGGGACGGTTCACGACAAGAAAGATTGCTCTCGGGAGACCACGAATGGCGCGCGAAGCTGAACGAGTTGTTCGGAGTCGTTCTGCCGGGATGAGCTAGTCTTTACCCCTTCGCCTCAGTCACCGCCCGCCGTAGTTCATCAACATCGCGGAAATTCGGGTTGATTTTCACCACGCGGTCCAGTTGTTGCTTGGCCAGCGCGGCTTGGCCATTCTTGGCGTAAGCCAACCCCAGGTGGTAATTGAAGAGCGCGTTGTCCGGGTCCTTTTTGACGGCTTCTTTCAGCAGGTTAATGGCAGACGTGTAGACGTGTTTCTGGTAGAAAGCCCAGCCCAGCGTATCAGCGGAGTTCGGATTATCGGGGAGTTGACGCCGGGCCGTCTGTGCCATCGCGAATGCAACGTCCAGATTGCCACCCTGCTGCAACATTACGTAGGCTAAATTGTTCGAGGCCAGCGGATTGTCCGGCTGAATTTCAAGCACCTTCCGGTACTGCTGCTTCGCGTTGTCCCAATCCTGTCTGTTTTCGTAGATGCCGCCGGCGAGCAGGGAGAAAGCGATCTCCTTGGGATTAGCCTTGGATCCATCCAGATAGGTCTGCAGCGCCTGATCGGTGGCGCCGCGCTCGTTCTGCACAGCGCCGAGCTTAACCAGCGCCTCGCTGTTTTTCTTATCCAGTTCTGAGGCTTGTTTGAATTCCTGTTCCGCCCCCGCCAGATCCTTTTTCTGGTCCAGCAGAAGTTGGCCCAGCATGATATGAAACCCGGCGTTCCTGGGATACTTGGCCAACTGCGTCTTGACCGCGGCAATGGCCCTGTCCGGCTGCTTTTGCATCAGGTCCACGTTGAGCACGCCGCCCATCGCGTCGGTGGAATTCGGATCCTGATCAAGCCCCTGCTGGTAGGCTTTTTGCGCTTCGGGATATTGGATCTGCGCCATTCGTAGATTGCCCAACTGCACATAGGCGGCAGGATTGTTGGGCTCCTTTTCCAGTGACCGATGGATATACTCGTCCGCCGTTGAGTACTGCTTGCGATCGATTTCGGCGACTGCGCGCAGCAGGTATCCGTCAGGAGCTGCTGGCTGCAAGGCGATGATCTGGTCCGCCTCCTTCGCGAGGTCTCCAGCATCCCTCCGGCGGATAGCGACGCCTGCCAATGCCCGGTACGCTTCTACAATGTCGGGGCGCAGTCGAACCGCATCGCGCCACTCTGCCTCTGCCCGGCTGGTGTTGCCCACTTGGTCGAAGGCCAAGCCCAGCTGGTAATGCGCTATTGCGTTATCGGGATCATTCTTCAACACCGCTTGCAATGTATTGACGGCGTCGCTCGCCTTGCCGGTGCGAATCTCGATCTCGCCCTTGTAAACCTGGGCGTCGGGGTCATCCCGTTTCGCCTTCACCACTTCGTCATTCAACTTGCGGGCATCGTCGAGCCGGTCTTTCAGAATCAGCAACTGAATGTAATTCTTCTTGACTATCAGATCCTTGGGATGGTCCTGATACAGCACGGCATACTCGGCGGTGGCTTTGTCGAGCTGGTTATTCGCAAAATAAAAATCACCCAGCATGCGGTAACCGACAGAATTGTTAGGGAAATCCTTCTTGGATTGGCGCAGGAGTTCCTCGGCTTGGCCGGGCTTGTTCTCGGACATGTAGAGCGCGGCAAGAGCGAGCCGGGGGCCGGGATCGTCCGCTGCGGCCTGAATCGCCCGCCGGAACATCTGCTCTGACTCCGGGATTCGCCCGCGAGTCTGATAGAAGTTCCCCAAAGAAACCAGGGCATTCATGGATTTGGGATTCAGTTCGACCGCTTTGTTGAAATTCGCCTCCGCAGCGTCCCACTGTTGTCCGTGAACCTGGAGCAATGCAAAATTCAGATAAGAGTCGGAACGGTTGGGATCAAGCTGCAGCGCTTTCTGCATGTCCGCCAGCGCGGCGGTGATGTTATTCGTGGCTGCGTAGTAGTTGGCCCGCGTACTGTAGACTTCGGGATTGTCGGGCTGTTTTTGTGCGAGCAGGTCGAGATGCTCTTTCGCGTCGTTGAACTGGCGCCCCAGGATCAGTAGGTTGGCCATGTCAAGGTGCGCTGCATAGTGCTCGGGCTGGAGTTGGACGGTAGTCAGCAGCTCCTGGTAGGCGGTGGGCCACTGTTGCAGCTTCATTGCCGATTGCCCCAGTTTGTAGTGCGCTTCGGCGAAACGCGAATCAACCTGGATGGCGTTCTCGAACTGAATCTCAGCTTCCCGGTACTGGCCCTTATCGAAGTAGCGCTGGCCGCTCTCCAGGTACTTCTGCTTGCGAACGTTCGGATCCCGCGAGCAGCCCGCCAACAACGCCGCCAGCACGCAAACCGCCGCTAGTGCATACCGAAATCTCGACACTTTTGCCATACTCATATCCCTGAATGCCTCGCATCGCGCAAACTTTGTCGTATCAACGCCCAGTGCACAAAGGTACTATCTGGGGTGCAAGCCGAAAAGTTACCGCCGTTATTATCGCAAACCCGGACTTGGCGGGGGCATATTCGGCCCTATCTCTAAGCATACGCTCGTGTACAGCTGCTTTGGTAATCTGCCACAAAGGGCTGCAGCATGGCATAGTTCTAATCGGCTATGACTCACTTCCCCCAATCCAACGTCAACCAGCGTTCACCCCGAGTACAACTCCATGGATCAGTCGCGGCCGCGGTGATGGCCGAAGGCGGCCAACGGGCGCGCGCAAAACTACAAACCATTTCCATTACCGGCGGATTGCTGCAGTTGCAGCATGAGCTTTCCAGCGGAGACTTCGTCGAAATCGCTTTCCACACTCGGTCCGGCGCCATCCGCGGTATGGCCGAAATGTTGAACCCGACGCGCAAGTTTCAAAGCGCGTGTCTTCAGCCTTTCCGCTTCATCGCCCTGGGCGACGATGACCATCGCAAGCTGCGCATGGCGCTCGATTCCGCTCTGGACCGCAGTTTCCTGGACCCGGTTTCTGAGCAGCTTCGGACTCCGTCCGGATTCTAAGCTCTGCATCGTCGGCGGCAGGTTCCGCCTGTCGCTATACTGAGTCCTCTGGTACGAACGAGGATGACGAGCCAGACCATCACTCACTCCGCCGAGGAGACGATCGCTTTCGGGCGGAGCCTTGCCGCCGAACTGGATCCTCCGCTCGTTGTGCTCCTGCGCGGTGACCTTGGGGCGGGAAAGACAACTCTCGTCAAGGGGATCGCGGAAGGCTTCGGAGCCGCTCGCGCCGAGGACGTCACCAGCCCTACTTTCACCCTCGTCCACGAGTACCGTGGGCCCCACGTCACCCTTTACCACGTCGATCTTTACCGCATCGATACCCAACGCGAGCTCGAAACCCTCGGACTGGACGACCTGCTCGCCCCCAACAGCATCCTGCTCATAGAGTGGGGGGAGAAGTTCCGGCGCTTGCAACGCGATCAGAATATGGAAATAACCCTGGAGCGCATGGGGGAGACGGAGCGCAAAATCCAACGGACCACCCGTTGAATGCTTTGAAAACGCATAACAATAGCAGCGGAACTTACAAGCTGGGACCAGGTTCGGCGTCGCTACTTTGTTGCCTTGAACTGTTGCAGAAGGCGGATCACGAGGAAGGGCAGAAAAATGGCAGAGACCAATCCAAGGTAAGTATGCGCGAGTATTTCCTCGTTCACGCGAGCTTGCAGATTCGGCAAGTCCAGCGAAATTGTCTGGGCGACCGCACTTTCAAGGAGAAAGCTAAGTCCTCCCACAACGATAATTGGCAATGAACCCAAACACGCAGCCACCAGAACCGTCGGCTTGGCCTTCAGCAGATAGGAGACACGGAGGTAAAGAAATGCGTCGAGCACGAGCGTAAGTACCATCATGACCAGTACGAGGTATCCACTCTGCCAACTGGTTACGATGATTCGCGGGAACGACACCGGGAAAGAGACTAGAAGCAGGGCAAAAATTAGAGAGAGATATGCCACCGTGACGGCCGCATCCGCAAGCCGCACGGTGACTGTGCGGCGATGTGCCGGAGCCAGGGCTGGAGCTGCGGCGCTCACAGAGTCGCCACCTTCGAAAAACGGTCCAGTAAGATTTCAACCACTACTGCCATGCTGAATACGAGAAATGCCAGATTTTTGGAGTCGCGCCAGGTTCTTTCGTGGTTGCAGACTGTGCCGGTCGACTGCCGGCAGTAGGATTCGATCCACACGTCCCCAGACATAGTTCCAATCAGGGCCAACAGCACTGTAGCTACGGCTATGGTTTGCTGCATGAACTGAGACTGGAGGAGATTCCAGATCACTGAGATCACAACTACCAGGCCGATCAGGCCTAATTCTCCGCGTTGGAAGAGTTGGCGGGGGCGGGGCCGCAGTTCGCTGCCGTGCTGGTGAGCCCATGAGAGGGCAGTCGCCCACGGTACGAGGACTCCCATGACCAGGTACAACCCGATCCATACGACCCACTTAACCGACATGCAGTCTACCTCGATTTTGGCGGCGCCGTGCGTTCGAAATGCACCCCCAAACTGCAATCTATTCTCGCCGTGCAAACGCCGCAAGTTACTCTAGGCGCAGCACTTTCGGCCTGTTTCGCGAAATCATCCCATCGTTCCTCCGGCGTGGTCCTGCTTCAGGAGACTCTGTAAAAACGGAGGGCACTTCCTACCCCCTAAGCGCCAAACCTCTCTGCCGCCCGAGCCTTCGCCCTGGCAGCCTCTTCTTCTCGATTCTTCGGCGGTGCGTTCGTGTCGAGCGAATAAAGAAGCCGCGTCGAGATACCGGCGACTTCGTCGACTGCATCCAGAAAAGCGGCTTCATTTGCCTTCGACGGCTTGTTGAACCCCGTGATTTTTCTTACGAACTGGAGCGAAGCAGCTCGAACCTCTTCGTCAGTGACGGGTGGATCGAAGTTGAACAAGGTTTTGATATTCCGGCACATGCAGCATGACCTCCCCGTATAACCTTCACAGATTAGAAATCCCAAGCGTCAAACCCGTTACATTTTCTCATGGACAAGCCTCCTCTTCCCGCCCGGCGGCGTGCAGAGCGGTGCTTGCAGAAGTGCAATGCGATCGCGCGTGCAAATCACGCCTGTTTTGGAAAAGGCATGGCTTCGAATGGAGGACCTTTCGTGCCTTACAAAGGGCGTTTCTCGCCTCCCGCAGGCCCCGTCCCGGTCGATAGTCTCTATCAGGATTATGTCCGCCGAGAGCCAGCACGAGGCGAAAAAAGTTGGAGCCGTCATCTATCTCGCGACCAACCGGCCGCTCCACCTGCCTGACTTTCTCGCCGAATTCCACCTGAGCTGGCCCCATCTGTTACTCCAGAAGACGGGCAAGGAGCCACACCGTGCCCTGTTCCGAGTGGGCAAGTCCGACTTCGCACTCGAACTTCATCACACGCCCGTCCCACAAGAGGTTACGCAGCCCGTCGTTAACTCCACCCTGCACTGGTCGACGGCGGGCGTCATGCTTGCCCGACACCAGGCGCACCTTTCGGTGGCGGAGTCGGCTGAGAATAGCGGCGTACTCAGCCTGGCCTGCGATCTCACCAAGGCGATTGCAGCCCTGCTCCCAGTCATGGATTCGTTGGCCGTCTGCTGGCTCAATGGCCCCGCCTTGAACTCTTCTGAAAGCTTCGTCGACACCGCTCGCGAAATGTTTGGTACCGGTCTGTACCCCATCAAGTTGTGGGTCGCCGTTCGTTGGGATGCCCAAGCCGGCGCTCTCCATACCAAAGGCATGGCTCAATTTGGTGCGCCCGAGCTCTGTCTCTCGCGACAGCCCGATGCCGCTCCGATCATGGTCGATTACATGTTCCATGTCGCGCAGTCCGTGCTCACCTCCCATCACTCGATCTCCGATGGCGTAACTATGGACAGTCCCCAGGGCAAGGTGACAATCGAGAAGAGCGGCGCACCGGGCAGGAGAATTCTGATTCTTGCACCGGCCCGCACCAGATAAACCACCGGTAGAGACGCGGCTTGCCACGTCTCCTGCGTGAAGCGGCACAAAGTTCCCTGAATGTTAGGCTTTTTGTAGATTGTGTACCATGGTACATTATTACCATGGTCAATGATTCTCAATTTCTTGTCGAGCGCGTGCAGACAGGCGTCCGTATGGAAAAACGTCTGCTCAAGGTTCTCAAGGCTCTCGCCGAATATCACGACATGTCCCTTGGCGACCTGCTCGAAGGCATCGTGCTTCACGCCTTCGACGGCAAGATTCCCTTCAGCTCGTCGTCGCTCAAGCGGATTCACGACCTGAAAAAGTTCTACGCCCTCGATCTCGACTCCAGGGCCAGCCACCGCCTCACCGAAATTAAGCGGCGGTCGTCGAACAAGACTGTCTCGGAGAGGAAAGGATGACACAGGATCGTTTGCCTGCGGCGTTAGAAGTGCTGATGACTGGCGATGAACTGACTGGCGATGAACTGATCAAGCAATTCGAAGGCGGCACGACTCCGCCCGGCACGTTTCACCATGCCGACCACGTCCGGCTCGCCTTTGAGTATCTATGCCGGTACTCGGTGCTCGAGGCGCTCGGGCGATTCTCGGAGGCATTGAGGCGCTTCGCAAACGCGCAGGGGAAAGCACAGCTCTACCACGAGACCATCACCTGGGCGTACTTGCTTCTGATTCGCGAGCGCATGGCCCGCGCCGGGTGTGCCCAGACCTGGGAGCAATTCGCCGCTCACAACGCCGACCTGCTCATTTGGAAGGGCGGCGTACTGACAACTCTTTACCGCCAGGAGACGCTCGATTCCGAGCTCGCCCGGCACACCTTCGTTCTTCCCGATCAGGGCCTGTGATTTCCCTTCGCAACAAAACGTCTGTGAGCTTAGAATTTCTTGACACTTGTCCCCGAGACCTGGCACCTGCCGCCTTGAAGCCGCGCCGCTTCGGCGGTAGTATTCGATTTCGCCATAATCGTGACTCAGTCGAGGGCTCATGCCGCAAAATTACGTTCCCATCTTTCTCTTTCTCGCGGTCGTCGGCATCCTGATCCCGGTTACGCTCCTGGTAGCCAGAATTATCCGCACGCAAAATCCGAACCGCGTCAAACTGATGCCTTATGAATGCGGCATCGATCCCTACGACAGCGCGCGCGGACGCTACACCGTGCGTTATTACATTGTCGCCATACTGTTCGTGGTCTTCGAAGTGGAAACGATTTTCCTGTTTCCCTGGGCGGTGAAGTTCAAGGCTCTGGGCGTCTTTGGGCTGATCGAGATGCTGGTCTTCCTCGGCATCCTGATTGTCGCCTACGTATGGATATGGAAGAAGGGAGCGCTCGAATGGGTTTAACTGCAACCGGTCCAAATCCGCCTGCACCAGGCGCCGCTGCTTCCGACGAGACCTTCAGCGCGAGCCGCTGGACCAAAGGAAATCTGTGGTTTCCGACGCGCATCGTGGTCAGCCCGCTGCGCGTGAGCCGCGTGAAGAGGCGTCTGTTCAGCCGCAGCGAAGAGAGCGTTTCGATTTCGCAGGTGGCATCGGTAAAGATTTCGACGGGAATCTTTTGGTCGGACATCCTGATCGAATCTACGGGAGGAACCGATCCGATCACCAGTCATGGGCATCGCAAGGCCGATGCGGTTCGCATTCGCGATTTGATAGAGCGTTTTCAGGCGGTGCGGCGCTAGCACTGTTATACAGTGGAGAGACGGGCGCCTCGCCCGTCGAGTTGTTGCTGCATCAGCAAGCATTCTGACGACGGTCATTGACGACGATCGCCACCAGTATTAGAGGTGGAGTGTCCAGATACCTGCGAGAGTTTTGTAAGCATGGCCGAAGAAATCAAGTCGCCATTTCCACCACCACCGCCGGAAGGTGAAAAGAGCCCGGTGGCGGAAGACCGCGCACCAATCGCATCCACCGCGCCTGCGAAGCCTGCCCCACCCGCCAGGCCCGAAGGTCCCGTCCCAGTACCGTGGACCTCGCCGCTGGTCGAAAAATACCGGAGCCAGTATGGCTCGGGCCTCGTCGCGTTAACCTACCTGGGGCAGAACTACCTCACCGTCGACCGTTCGCTGGTTCCCGACATTCTGCGCCTGCTGCGCGACGAAGAACAATTTGATTACTGCGTCGATATCACGGCGGTGCATTATCCGAAGCGCGAAAAGCAGTTCGACGTACTTTGGAATCTTTATTCCTATCCCCGTAACGAA
Organism: Terriglobales bacterium; assembly: GCA_035260505.1. Classification (GTDB taxonomy): domain Bacteria; phylum Acidobacteriota; class Terriglobia; order Terriglobales; family Acidobacteriaceae; genus Acidiflorens. The sequence continues at coordinate 3,937 of DATFVD010000200.1, read as the reverse complement.
CGTCTGCGTGTGAAAACGCAAATCGCCGACGGCGCTTCGATCCCGTCCAGCGTCCCCATTTGGCCGACCGCCAACTGGCTGGAGCGCGAGGTCTATGACATGTTCGGCATCCAGTTCGACGGACATCCCGACTTGAAGCGCATTCTTCTGCCCGACGGCTGGAAAGGCCATCCCCTGCGCAAAGATTACGGCATCCTGCAGCAGGACCAGGAGTGGGTACAGATCAATCTTGGCATCGAGAGCGGACAATGAACGCTGGTACGCCAGACGGTTCGAATGCTCACACGAACGACAGGACTCACGACGTCGCCAACCGCGGGCTTTCCAACCTCGATCTCGACGCTCCCGCCACGCCCTATCTCGATTCAAACGAACTCATCATCAATATGGGACCGCAGCATCCTGCGACGCATGGCGTGCTGCGCGTCATCCTGAAGCTCGACGGCGAAAAAGTTCTTGGCACCGAGTGCGTCATTGGATACCTTCACCGCGGCGTCGAAAAAATCGGCGAGAACCGCACCTACACGATGTTCAATCCGTACGTCGATCGCATGGATTACGTCGCGGCGGTCTCGAATGGTCTCGGCTACTGCGAAGCGGTCGAGAAGTTGATGAATGTGGAAGCGCCGGCGCGCGCGAAATATATTCGCGTGATCCTGACCGAACTGAATCGCGTTGCCAGCCACCAGCTTTGGCTGGGCACGCACGCGCTCGATATCGGAGCCATGACACCACTGTTCTACACGTTCCGCGACCGCGAGGAGATCCTCAAGATCTTCGAAAAGTATTGCGGCGCGCGCCTTACCACTCACGCCTTTCGTATCGGCGGCTGTCAGTATGAGACTTATGCCGGCTTCGAAAAAGAGGTAAAGAATTTCCTGACCTATGTCGCGCCAAAGATCGACGAATACGAAGAGCTGCTCACCACCAACCGCATCTGGCTTGAGCGCACAAAGAATGTCGGCGTGATCTCGAGCGCCGATTGTGTAGCGCTCGGCGTGACCGGACCGGTGCTGCGCGCCAGCGGCGTCAAGTGGGATCTGCGCAAAGCCCAGCCCTACGCGGCCTACTCCGAATTTGACTTCGACATCCCGGTCGGCACAAACGGCGATACCTACGACCGGTACCTGGTCCGCGTGGCCGAGATGCGCCAATCGTTGCGCATCATCGAGCAAGCCGTCAACGGAATCCCCGAAGGCCCGATCATGGCCAGAGTGCCGAAGGTCATCAAGCCGCCGGTGGGAGAAATCTATCATTCGATCGAAGCCCCGAAAGGCGAGCTCGGATACTTCATCGTCAGCGACGGCACGACCCAGCCCTACCGCCTGCGCGTCCGCCCGCCATCGTTCGTCAATTTGCAGGCGCTCAACAGGATGGTGCGCGGCTTGCTCGTCGCCGACGTGATCGCCGTCATCGGCACAATCGACATCGTGCTTGGCGAGGTGGACCGCTGATGCCGAATTTCATCATGTCGTATCTCGACGGCAGCGTCAGGGGAACGCCCGGCGAAGCGGGCAGCCAATTCTGGGCGCTGATTTATGTGTTCATCATTTTTACCGGCGTCTCAGTTGCCGTGATGGCGATGAACTGGCTGGAGCGCAAAGCGCTCGCACACTTCCAGATTCGTCTCGGGCCCATGCGCGTGGGCCCGCACGGATTGCTGCAGCCCATCGCCGACGCAATCAAGCTGATGCTCAAAGAAGACATCATCCCCGCCGAAGCCGATCAGTTCGTTTTCTGGATCGCGCCGATGATCGGACTGTTGGCGGCATTCGCCGTCTATACCGTGATTCCGTTCGGCCCTTCGCAGGCCGTCAGCGATATGAACATCGGCATCCTCTTTATGCTCGGCGTCTCCTCGCTCGGCGTGCTCGGCATCGTGGTTGCCGGCTGGGCCTCGAACTCGCACTATCCGCTGATCGGCGCGCTGCGGTCGAGTGCGCAGATGGTGTCTTATGAAGTTGCCATGGGACTGGCGGTGGTCTCGGCGATCCTGATGACCAGCATGAACGCCAGCGGCACCGGAACTTTGAGCATGATCGGAATCGTGCGAGCTCAGCAGGAGCAGGGCGTCTGGTTCATCTTTAAATTCTTTCCGCTCGGCCTGATTGCGTTCGTGATTTTCGCCATCGCCATGATCGCCGAGACCAATCGCGCGCCCTTTGACATGGCCGAAGCAGAATCGGAACTTACCGCCGGATATCACACCGAGTACAGCGGACTGCGCTGGTCGCTGTTCATGCTCGCCGAATACGCGACGATGATCGCCGTCTCCTCGATCGCTGTCACACTCTGGCTCGGCGGATGGATGCGTCCGTTCCCGAATCTGCTTCGCGCCCCGGCTTGGGACTTTATCTTCTCGCTTTTTCCGGGGCTTACATTCGTTGGCCTAGCGGCGATTGCGCTAGTTGGCGTGGTGCGGATGCCGGTGCATTCGTTCTTCAGGATTCAGCGAATCGGGCTCGCTGTTTTCGCAGCCCTGCTCGGCTTGATCGCGCTGCTGTTGCTGACGATTGCGGTCGCTGGCCGTTCCGTGGACACGACCGTTGCGGCTAGTTCTGTGGCCAGATTCCGGGAAGGCATCGACCACGTATATTGGTTTGTGCTCAAAGTCGCCGTCTTCATGTATCTGTTCATCTGGTATCGCGCAACGTGGCCGCGTTACCGGTTCGACCAGTTAATGAGGGTCGGATGGAAAGTGCTGCTGCCAATTTCGCTCGGTGTACTGGTAGTGACAGCCATCGTGGGGGTGATCGTTTCATGAACCCCGTCGCGACGCCGTTCTTCTTTTATATGCTGGCGGGCCTAGCCGTGATTAGCGGCGTGCTTGTCATTACGAGACGGAACGCTGTTCATTCCGCCCTCGCGCTGATCGTGACCCTGCTATCCGTGGCGGGCCTCTATTTAATGTTGTATGCACCATTCGTCGCTGGCGTGCAGATCATCGTTTACGCGGGCGGAATCATGGTGCTGTTCCTGTTCGTGATCATGCTAGTGAACATCGAACGCTCGTCCAAAGAGCGACGGTTCAATCGCATGTGGCCGGTAGGATTGGCAGCGGCCTGCACATTGCTGGCGTTGTTCGTATCCGCGTTCGCGAAGGGCAAAGCGTTGTTTCCGGATCGCATGATGTCGCTGCCCGAATCCTCGAACACGCAGCAGATCGCCGCCATGCTCTACGGAGACGCCGGCAAAATGGGTCCCTACACGTTCGCCTTTGAGGTCGCGTCGCTGCTGTTGCTGGCGGCGATTCTTGGCGCTGTAATTATGACGAAAAAGAAAATATAGTCGTTGGCCGTTAGTCGTCGGTCGTTCGGGGTGCTGAATAGATCGACGAATTGTGAACGACCAGCGACGAACGACTAACGACGTTTTTATGGTTCCCATCACCACTCTTCACTATCTTGTCGTCGCGGCCGCACTGTTCGTGCTAGGTGTGATCGGTGTGCTCACCCGTCGTAACGTGGTGATCGTGCTGATGTCGATCGAACTGATCCTGAACGCGGTGAACCTGAACCTGGTAGCCTTCTCGCGCATGTGGGGGAACCTGCACGGACAGGTGTTCGCGATCTTTGTTGCCGTGGACGCCGCCGCCGAGGTTGCCGTGGGCCTAGGCATTTTGATCGCCTTCTTTCGGAATAAAGAGACGATTAACGTGGACGAGATTGATTTGTTGAAATGGTAGAAGGGCAGCAATTAGCAGTTAGCACTTAGCGTTTAGCCAGCCCCGGTTCTTGGATTCGGAAAAACTGGTGAAGGGCTAGTTGCCAAGTGCTAAGTGCTAAATGCGATGTTTTTTCTAAATCACATCTGGCTAATCCCGCTCCTCCCGGCCCTCGGGGCCGCGGTGATGCTCTGTTTCGGCCGCCGGCTGCAGAAGGCCACGATCGACGCGGTCTGCGTCGGTGTGGTCGTCCTTGCATTTTTGTTTGCCTGC
>DATFVD010000199.1:0-6422 GCA_035260505.1 Terriglobales bacterium | reverse complement strand
CGTTGATAGGGCAGGCCCGCGCGGGCCGCTCGCTCGCGCACGGCGTCATAGAGATCCTCGGACAAACGCAGATTGATTGACTTGTCTTTGCGCTTGATCTCGAAGCGCACCAACTGCGCGCCGGAAAGGTCGTATTGCGATAGGTCAGCTCTATCGACGAAAGCCGCCGCTGCACGGTCGCTCTTAAAGGTCGGGATTTTCTTTTTCATAAGCCTCGATCTCCTTCTTGTGCATGTATCGGGCGCTGATGGGCCGGATCAGGAGTTCATCGCCCTCGCGCCGAAGCGTGAATATAATGAACACGCCGCGCCCTTTCTCCGTTCGTCCGATCGCGCGCAAGCGCCTTTCCCGCTGCGAGTGGGCCGCGTCCGGGAGAATGGCCAGCGAACGCGTAAAAAGGCTTTCGATAGTGGCGATGGAAAGCCCATGTTTCTCGCACTTGGCTCGGTTGCCCCTGTCCCAGTCGAAGCCGTTCGCCTGCAAGATCACAATAGCACAAATGATATGCAATTGTATAGACAACTGTCAATCGCTGATTTCACCGGAATGGGTAAACTGGGTGCACCCTATCCCAAACGGCCGTTTGTGAGATATTTCTATTGAGCCTTCATGCCCTTTCATTTCGAAAATGAACCATCGCTCATCGCCTACGTAACCTGCGGCGATCCCGACCTCGCCACCACACGTGAAGTCATCCTGGCAGCCATTGATGCGGGTGCGAGCGTTATTGAGCTGGGTGTTCCCTTCAGCGATCCGCTCGCCGATGGCCCGGTCATTCAGCGCGCAAGCGAGCGGGCGCTTAAACAAGGAGTGTCACTCCAGAATGTGCTCACGCTTGCGTCCGAAATTCGTGAGCATTCGCAGTCCGTCGGCCTGGTGATCTTCTCGTACCTCAATCCCATTTTGCGCATGGGCCTGCCCAAGTTCTGCCAGGTGGCACGGCTTGCAGGAATTGACGGAACTCTGATCACCGATCTGCCCGTCGAGGAATCCGCTGAGTATCTGCGCGAGGCACGAAAGAATGACCTCGCAACGATTTTCCTGGCTGCGCCCACCAGCACCGACCAGCGTCTGAAGGTGATCGCACAGGTTTCAACCGGCTTTATCTACGCGATCTCCCGCACCGGTGTCACCGGGGCGCGCCAGCAGATGACTGGAGACGCCAAGACTCTGGTCAAGCGCATCCGCCGTTTTACGAAGCTTCCGATAGCCGTCGGTTTCGGAATCTCAACACCCGCGCAATTCGCCGCCGTCGGCAAATTCGCCGAGGGCGCGGTTGTCGGCAGCGCCATCGTCCACGCCATCGAACAAAATCCCGGACGGGAAGCCGCAACTGTGGCAGAATTTGTGAGGCAGCTCTCAGCCGTCAGCCATCAGCTATCAGCTCGGCGTGCTCGCTGATTGAATGTGGTGAACTTGAGATTTGCGGGCCTTCCTTTTTCAACGTCTCGCAGAGTAGTTAAACTGATAGCGGATAGCTGATGGCTGAAAGCTCTATGGACATTGCCGATTGGCGCAAGAAAATCGACGAACTGGACCGCAAACTGGCGGCGCTGCTCAACGAGCGCGCTGCCGCTGCTGTAGAAATCGGACGATTGAAACGCAATACCAGCCTGCCGGTTTACGAACCTGATCGCGAGCGCGAGGTGATTGCAAATGTGCAGCGTAGCAACACTGGTCCCTTAACCGACCGCGACCTCGCTCAGATCTACGAACGGATCATGGACGTGATGCGCAGCATCCAAAAGCACGAGATCGTTCCCGACGAGGGGCCCACTGGCCGCGACACGGAGATCGATTCGCAACTGAACGACTAGTCGGTGTTTCATAAAACGGTTTTAGAGGAAGAACCGTTGCCTCAGGGGCTAAAGCCCAGGTTGACCTGGTCGTAGCGGCACGGCTGAAGCCGTGCCCTTCCCAAAAACGATTATGAAACACGCTGTAGATGATTTTCTGCCGAGCGGTGAGGGTCACGGCCCCGCGTGCTTCCGGCCAGCAAAACGAGCTTAATCATGATTGTCGCAATGCAAGATTCGGCCAGTGAAGATCAGATCCAGCAGGTGATCGATCGACTGGTTCAGTTCGGATTCGAGGTTCACCGCTCCACCGGTGCGCATCAGACGGTGCTTGGCGGCGTCGGAGTTCCCCGCGATTTCGATACCGGCGTGGTCGAAATCATGCCGGGGGTGCAGGAAGTTCACCGCATCACTTCCCCTTACAAACTGGCCGGGCGCAGCTTCCGTCCGGAGGGAACGGTAGTCAAATTTGCAAATGGTATTGAAATCGGCGGCAAGAAAATTGTCGTGATGGCCGGGCCCTGCTCGGTGGAATCCCGCGAGCAACTGTTCACCGTTAGCGAACTGATCGCCAAAGCCGGAGCACACGTTCTTCGTGGTGGCGCCTTCAAACCCCGCTCCTCTCCCTATTCCTTTCAAGGACTCGGTCTTGAGGGCCTGAGGTTGCTGCGCGAAGCGGGCGATCGGTTCAAACTGCTGGTGATCAGCGAAGTCATGGAAATTTCGCAGATCGAACTGATGCTGCCCTATGTCGACATCTTCCAGGTGGGTGCGCGCAACATGCAGAACTTTAATCTTCTGCGTGAGCTCGGCAAGGTCCGCAAGCCCGTGCTGCTCAAGCGAGGCATTGCGGCGACCTTCGAAGAACTCTTGTGCTCGGCTGAATACTTGCTTGCCGGAGGCAACTACGAAATCATTCTCTGTGAGCGCGGCATTCGCACGTTCGAAACTTACACTCGCAACACGATGGATATTTCCGCGATCCCGATCATTCATAAACTCTCGCACCTGCCGATGACGGCCGATCCTTCGCACGGCACCGGGCGCCGCGACAAGGTGGCTCCGATGGCGCGTGCATCGGTGGCCGCCGGTGCCGATGCCATGCTCATCGAGGTTCATCATCAGCCGGACAAAGCGCTCTCCGATGGTGCGCAGTCGCTTTACCCGGAACAGTTTGCCAAGTTGATGGACGAACTCCGCATGATCGCGCCTGCGGTAGGACGCGAGATCGCGTAGGTCCATTTGTAATTGGTGATTTGTAATTTGTAATCGCAACAAATCACAAATTACAAGCTGGAAATTACAAATAGCCCATGGCCTTCAAGCAAGTCACTATCATCGGAACCGGTTTGATTGGAGGCTCGCTGGGGCTCGCGCTGAAGAAACGCCAGCTTGCCGGACGAATTGTTGGGTGCGACCGCGCTCCGGTTTTGGAGCGGGCCCAGGACTGCGGCGCCATCGAAGCGGGAAGCCCCCATCCCGCGGAAGCCGTGCGCGGCAGCGATCTCGTAGTGCTGGCAACGCCGGTGATAGCGATTCTCGATCTGATCGAGCGGATCGGGCCAGCGCTGCTGGCGAAAACACTCGTTACCGACGTTGGGAGCACGAAGGTGGAGGTTGTACAGCGCGCCACGAAATCGTTTGGGCGAAACGCGGAGCAACAATTCCTCGCGGGGCATCCCATGGCGGGAAAAGAAAACGCCGGGGTGGAGTTCGCGGATGCCGATCTTTTCGAAGGCGCCGCGTGGCTTTTCACGCCGCTTCCCGGGCAGAACGTTCACGCGGGACAGTGCGGAGAATTTATCCACTGCGCGGAAAAGATGGGCGCCCGAATCGCGGTGGTCGAGGCCTCAGAGCACGACCGCTTCTGCGCCTGGATCAGCCATCTTCCGCAGATGATCTCAACCGCACTGGCAGCCACACTGGTTGACGAATTTGGCCCTGACGCGCCCGTGCTTGACATTGGCGGACGAGCCTTGCGCGAGATGACTCGCATTTCCGGCAGTCCTTATTCGATGTGGCGCGACATCGCCATCACCAACAAGAAGAACATTGCCGACGTGCTGCAGAAGCTGGAACAACGGCTCGCGCACATCCGGGAGAATCTGGACTCGAAGCAACTGGCGGATGAATTTGAGCGGGCGCACCGGCTACGAAAGAGTCCACCGCGGAGAAACAAGGGCACGGAGAAAAGCAACGGATGAGACCCAGTGAGCTAGTTATCGATAGAGAGGTGTTTTCCGTTTTGAGCGATGAATGCGAAAAGGTTATCGACACTCGGAAACGTTTGCCGGATTTCGTTTTTCAACGCTCGTTCGCCAGATACTTCGCGATTGAGCATTCGCACATTGGCAGAAAAGAATTTGGGCTATTTCTTTTTAAGATGTCGAATATCTTCGAGGACGAATCGGTCAACTACATGACCATCGTCCCTCATCCTGTCGATTACTACTACCGGCACCATTCCCTTTTCGGTTTGGCTTCTTTTAACCCTCCGAGCTTAGTGGAAAGATATCTACCTGTAATGTCCCGGAAGAAAGATGTTAATTCATTTCTATACCGTGGCGGAGACGTTGGGGCATTTTGGGGATCCTCGCTGAAATGGGGAATATCTTGCGATAGAATCTCATGGGAAATGGCTGTCGTTGCTGTTTCGGAGAATGTCGACGTTCCCACAATTAGTGATTTTCGATGCATGGATGCTTCAGAGATTTCAGGCTACATGAAGAGTCAGTATCGTATGAAAGACCCTTCTGATTCCATCGCTTTAGATTTTGCCCAAAGATTTTTGGCTAACTACCCGATTTAGAAGACACTTCTGGCAGGGCGGTTTCTTCGTGCCTTGGTTTTGCCCTCACTACTCGGCGCTGACAATTCCGGTAGAATTCTCCTGCTATGCACAAGGTTGTTGCGAGCGCTGAAGAAGCGATCCAGGACGTGTTTGACGGAGCCACCATCATGGTGGGCGGATTCGGTTTGTGCGGGAATCCTGAGAACCTGATCCGCGCGCTTGTCCACAAGGGCGTCAAGAACCTGACCACCATCAGCAACAACGCCGGCGTCGACGGATTCGGCGTGGGATTGCTTCTGGCCAATGGGCAGATACGGCGGCATATCGGAACTTACGTCGGCGAAAACAAACTGCTCGAAACGATGGTGCTGGACGGTAGTATCGAGCTTGACCTCGTTCCGCAAGGAACGTTTTCCGAGCGAATTCGCGCCGGGGGCGCGGGAATTCCCGCATTTTTTACGCCCACTGGCGTTGGAACGCTGGTCGCTGAGGGCAAAGAAGCGCGCGAGTTCGACGGCCGCATTTACATCATGGAGCGCGCGCTGAAAGCCGACTTCGCCTTCATCAAAGCATGGAAGGGCGACCGATGGGGTAACCTCGTCTATCGAAAGACCGCGCGCAATTTCAATCCCATGATGGCAACCGCGGCCAGGATCACGATTGCCGAAGTTGAGCATCTGGTTGAACCGGGAGAACTCGATCCTGACATGGTGCATACGCCGAGCGTGTTCGTGAAGCGGATTTTTCAGGGTGAGCAGTTTGAGAAGAGGATCGAGAAACGGACGGTGACGAAGGCAGCAGCGAGTAGCCAGCAAGAAGTCGTTGGTCGGTAGTCGTTAGTCGTTCGGAAGTCGCAGCAGATTCTTGTCGCTCGCCGACGACCAACGACTAATGACCAGCGACTTTTCTCCTCATCACCGGACCAGACTCGAAGGAAACGATGTCAACTTTGCCCAAAGCCACGAAAGACACCGACAAACGCGAACGCATCGTCAAGCGCATTGCGCGCGAATTGCGCGATGGATTCTATGTCAACCTTGGCATCGGGCTGCCTACGCTGATCGCCAATTATGTTCCGCCGGGCATGGACGTGATTCTTCAATCGGAGAATGGGATGCTCGGAATCGGTCCGTATCCGGTTGAAGGCTCGGAAGATGCCGACCTGATTAATGCGGGAAAGGAAACGATCAGCGAACTGGCGGGCACTGCGTACTTTTCGAGCGCCGATTCGTTCGCGATGATTCGCGGCGGGCATATTGACCTCAGTGTGCTGGGCGCGATGGAAGTCGACGAACTTGGCAATCTCGCGAACTGGATGATTCCTGGGAAAATGGTCAAAGGCATGGGCGGCGCCATGGACCTGGTGGCGGGAGCGCGGCGCGTGATTATCGGGATGGAGCATGCGACCAAAGACGGGCAGCCGAAGATCCTGAAGAAATGCACACTGCCTTTGACTGGAGTGAAGGTTGTGGACACAATCGTCACCGAGATGGCCTACATCCAGGTGACGCCGGAGGGTTTGGTGCTGGAGGAGATTGCTCCCGGGCTGACGGTTGATGACGTGCAGAGAGCGACCGAGGCTCAGTTGCTGGTCATCTCTGAAATAAAGACGATGTAGGGGCCCGGCTTCTGGCTCTTGGACTCGTCTTCCATCCCGCGAGCGCTGGCAACGCACGTCCCCAAATACCACGAAGGCAGTACGGCTCGCACGGGATTACCGTAGCAAACAACCACATTGATGAGCACATCATCTCTCCTCCGCCTGAGGATGTTGGAGATGTTCCTTCGGGCGCCAAAGACAAGAGGAGGTAGAAATGTGGCCAAAGGGTGTCTTG
>DATFVD010000198.1:0-28504 GCA_035260505.1 Terriglobales bacterium | reverse complement strand
GCGCTCGGCGGCGGCACCGGCTCGGAACTGCGCCATCCGCTCGGCATCACCATTGTCGGCGGATTGCTCCTGAGCCAGTTGCTCACCCTTTACACCACGCCAGTCGTGTACTTGTGGTTCGACCGGCTGGCGCAAAGATTCGCGGGCTACAAGATTGGCAATCCGATGGAGGAACCGGCTCCCGAGGCCACAGGGGACTAAGGCATGAATATTTCCGCTCCCTTCATCAAGCGCCCCGTCGGCACGTCCCTGCTAGCGGCGGCGCTGCTGCTTTCGGGAGGGTTGGCATTCAACTTTCTGCCCGTGGCTCCGCTGCCGCAGGTGGAGTTCCCCGTGATCTCGGTGTCGGCCGGTTTGCCCGGAGCAAGTCCGGAGACGATGGCATCGGCGGTGGCGACTCCGCTGGAGCGGCAGTTCGGACGCATCGCCGGCATCAACCAGATGACCTCGACCAGTCAGCTGGGTTCCACCAGCATCGTTCTCCAGTTCGACCTCAGCCGGAACATCGATGGCGCCGCTCGCGACGTGCAAGCCGCCATCAATGCGGCGCGCAGTCAGCTGCCTTCCTATCTCCCCGGCAATCCAACGTACCGCAAAGTCAACCCGGCGGATGCGCCGATCATGATCCTGGCGCTCACCTCCGAAACCATCCCGCTGCCCAAGATTTACGACGCCGCGGACTCAATCCTGGCCCAGAAACTGGCCCAAGTGGATGGCGTAGGGCAAGTCTTCGTCGGTGGCGGCGCAAAGCCGGCCGTCCGCGCGGAAGTTAATCCCATGCTGCTGAACAAACTGGGTGTGGGCCTGGATTCCGTGCGCACCGCCCTCAACCAGGCGAACGCCAACACTCCCAAGGGCGAATTAGGAGACACAGCGAATGCCTGGGCCATTCACGACGACGATCAGATTTTCCTCTCCGACCAATATCGCAACCTGATCGTCGCCTACAAGAACGGCGCGCCAGTTCGGCTGGCCGACGTCGCCGATGTGCAGGACGCGGTCGAAGATATTCATGTCGTTGGACTGGCGAATGGTAAGCCTGGACTCGTGATGGTCATCTCGCGCCAGCCGGGCGCGAACATTATTGCAACCGTCGATCGCGTCTATGCGGCATTGCCGCAGTTGCAGGCTTCGATCTCTCCCGCCATCGCACTGAGTGTGGTTCTCGACCGGACGACCACGGTGCGAGCCTCGGTGCATGATATCGAGCTGACGCTCATCATCTCAGTCGTACTCGTCATTCTGGTCGTCTTCGCTTTTCTACGCACGGCACGCGCAACCTTGATTCCCAGCATAGCGGTGCCGCTTTCTCTGATCGGCACTTTTGGAGTGATGTACTTGCTGGGCTACAGCCTGGATAACTTGTCGCTGATGGCGCTCGCGATCTCGACCGGCTTCGTGGTGGACGATGCGATTGTCGTGCTCGAAAACATCACGCGCTTCATCGAGCAGGGGATGACCCCGGTGCGGGCAGCATTTCGCGGAGCCCGTGAAATCGGATTCACCGTGCTCTCAATGAGTGTCTCGCTGGTGGCCGTTTTCATTCCCATTTTATTGATGGGCGGGCTCGTCGGGCGGCTCTTCCGGGAATTTGCCGTCGTGCTCAGCATCGCCATCTGCGTGTCGCTGGCGATTTCACTGACCTTGACGCCCATGATGTGCGCCAAGTTTCTGCGTCGTCAGAATGAGAAAAAGCATGGGCGCTTCTATCGCGCCAGCGAATGGTCCTTTGACCTCCTGCTCGGCGGATACAAACGCGGTCTCGATTTTGTCTTACGCCATCAGCCGCTGACCTTTGCGGTGACAATCGCGACTGCCTGTCTCAGCGTGTATCTCTACATGCTGGTTCCGAAGGGTTTCTTCCCGCAGCAGGATACGGGCCGGATCAGCGGATCGGTGCAAGCTGCGCAAGATATTTCCTTCTCGGCCATGAAGGGAAAGATGACCCAGTTCATGAACATCGTAATCAAGGATCCCGCGGTGGCCACGAGCGTGGGTTTCGCCGGCGGCAATACCACGTACAACACCGGACGCATGTTCATGACGCTCAAGCCGCTGTCGGAACGCAAGCTCACCGCGGATCAGGTGATTGGACGTCTGCGATCAAAATTAGCGGTGGTGCCGGGAGCGACGCTGTACATGCAATCGGCGCAGGATCTGACCATCGGAGGCCGCAATTCTCAGGCTCAGTTCCAGTACACGCTGCAAGGGGAGAACCTCGCGGAGATGAACACCTGGGCGCCGAGGCTACTTCAGAAGCTTCGATCGCTGCCACAGTTGCGGGACGTCAACACCGACCAGCAAGATAAGGGTCTGCAAGCCAGCGTGCTGATTGACCGCGACACGGCGGCCCGTCTTGGAGTCGCCGCCGCCGATATCGATGCCGCTCTCTACGATGCCTTTGGCCAGCGCCAGGTCTCGATCATGTACCGGGCTTTAAATCAGTATCACGTTGTAATGGAAGTTGCTCCGGAATTTGCCAACAGTCCGGACGCTCTCCAGAGCATTTATGTGCGCGCGAAAAACGGCACAGTGGTGCCACTGGCGTCAATCGCGCGCTTCGGGCCGTCGAACACTTCGCTTGGGGTCAACCACCAGGGGCAGTATCCGTCGGTGACGCTCTCTTTCAATCTGGCTCCCGGAATTGCGCTCGGCGATGCGACCAACGTGATTGACAACGCCGAGCGCAGCATCGGTCTTCCGTCCACCATCCATGGCAGTTTTCAGGGCACCGCCGCCGCGTTCCAGAGTTCGCTGGCCAGCGAACCGCTGCTCATCCTGGCGGCGCTGCTGACCGTCTACATCGTGCTGGGCATTCTCTACGAAAGCTTCGCGCATCCAATCACGATCCTGTCCACGCTTCCTTCCGCTGGCGTTGGTGCGCTGCTCGCTCTGCTGATTTCAAAGAACGAGCTCAACGTTATAGGACTGATCGGGATCGTCCTGCTCATCGGCATCGTCAAGAAAAATGCCATCATGATGATTGACTTTGCGCTCTACACCGAGCGCGAACACGGGAAGTCTCCGACGGACGCGATTCACGAGGCATGCCTGTTGCGTTTTCGCCCAATCATGATGACAACCATGGCGGCGCTTCTTGGCGGATTGCCTTTGGCCTTGGGCACCGGCACGGGATCGGAGCTGCGGCGTCCGCTCGGCATCACCATCGTGGGCGGGCTGATTGTGAGCCAGATGTTGACGCTGTTCACAACTCCCGTGGTCTATATCTACATTGATCGACTGCGACTGTGGCTGACAAGCCATCGCACCCAAGCTCCCGCCCAGGCTCGGCCGCCGGCCGTATCTTAATCATGATCATGTGGTGGCGGGGCTCTACCCCGCTAAGACGGAGCAAAGCGCCGTCACCACGCGCGTCCGCCGCAGAGCCGGTAGGCAGGGCGGAGCACTCGGTAAAATCCCTGGGCGGGATCTCGCCAGGAGCTACGCCGTGTGGCGTTCCTGATTGCCGTGCCGCGAACGGATCTCGCGTTCGGCAATCAGCCAATCCTGATTCTCATTGCCATTGCCGTTCTCGCCGCCCGCAGTCGCTCTGCGCTGCAGGTAAAGTTCGTAAGCCCGGCTGCGAATCTCTTCTTCCAGATTGATGGGGACAACATTGGACGGTTTCCCGTCCTTGCGAGCTTCGAGCGTCAACTGAGGCACGCCCGGCTGAACGGAATCCCCAACTTTTTTACTGCGAATCGTCGTGCTGCTTACAGTTGTTTTGCGGGCCATACAGTACTCCTTACAGATTCCCAATTCCAGGAATGGTCTTACGTAATGAACCAGCGACATACGCACACCCCGACAGCCGCTATCCGGCTATTTGCGACGAAGGGTTTATCCAAATATAACGCCAACACCTGTGAAAGTGTGCGACAAAAGACAACGAAAAAATCGTTCCTTCGCATAAAAAACACACCCTCAAGGGCAGGGATAGCCGCGGATTATCCGAGGCAGCAAAAGTACTCTGGTAACTTGTGGAAAAGTTCCTCGCGCACGCAGGATAGACAGGTAAGGCCTTAGGCCGCAACTATGCCATCGACGGGCAGTGAAGGGTCCGGAACCAAAGCCGCTAAGATTAGCGTCAGCGAATTGGAGAAGATGCTTTCGGAATCTCCGAGTTCGGACAGAGTCTGTCTGAAGCTGGCCCAGATCCTGCGGGTGCGCCGCAGCGAAGTGGCGCTGCTCAGGCTCGACAAGGGTAGTCTGCGCTTTATCTTCCCGCCCGAGCTGCGGGCTGCGGGCGTTCTGCCGCTGAGCGGCTCGGCCGTTGCGGCGCGCACCGCGGCGACTCGCACCTCTCTTCTTTCGAATTCTTTCATGCGCGTAAAACACGTCAGCCTGTTTGAAGCGGTCAAGCTGGGAGCCGAAGAGGAAGATCGAAGCCAGGAACAAATGCCGATTCAGAAAATCATGTCCGTTCCCGTCGCTCCCGCTGGAGGCAGCGTGATGGGAGTCGTGCAGGTTTCGCGCAAAGGGCTGGATGCCTCCATCGCAGGCGCAGACTTCACCAACGAAGATTTGAAGCAACTGGAGCGGGCGGCCGAAATTCTTTGCCGTATGCCATTCATGCAGGAAGGCGCAGAAATTTGAAATTTGTGATTGGTAATTTGTAATTGGCACTTGGCAAATGCAGCTCAATTGGCCATTGTTTGAAATTACAAATTACAAATTACAAATTACAAATTCTTCACATCGCCTGTCCGGCGCAAAATCCGGATGCCCACGCCCACTGGAAATTGAAGCCGCCGAGCTGCCCGGTGACGTCGACCACTTCTCCGATGAAAAACAGACCAGGCACTTTCTTTGATTCCATGGTCTTGGCCGAGAGTTCGCCGGTATCGACGCCGCCCGCCGTGACTTCCGCTTTTCCGTAACCCTCGGTCGCTTCCGGCTTGACCTCCCACGCATGCAGTTGGCGCTCGGCGTCCGCGAAGGCGTGATCGGAGTTTCCGCTTAGAGGATAAATTTCGAGCCAACGATCCGCTAACCGGCGAGGCAGGATCTCTCTCAGCAGCAATTTCCAACTCGATTCGTCACGATGTTCCCGCGTTCGCAAATCGGCGGTGAGATCGCGGCCGGGCGCAAGGTCGAGTTGAATCGGCTCCTTGCCGTCCCAGTAAGAAGATATCTGAAGAATCGCGGGCCCGCTGATTCCACGATGAGTGAAAAGTATGTTTTCGCGAAACGCTTGTTTCGTGTTGCGCTTCGTTCCGCGAGCAGAAGCAATTACCTCGGTTGAGACTCCGGGCAGATCGCGCCAGCGCTTGCCGTCTCTTTCGCTGAAGACGAGAGGAACCAGGGCGGCGCGTGGGGGCTCGATCTTCAGACCGAATTGCCGCGCCAGATCGTAACCGAATGAGGTAGCGCCAATTTTCGCGATGGACAAGCCTCCGGTGGCGACCACCAGACAGGGTGTGCCGAAGCTGGCGTCTTCGGCTTGCACGGTGAACCGCCCGACCTTGCCCGCCTTGTTCTCCCGCTCTTGGTCCTTGAGCACGAGGTTCACTTTCGTATTGCACCGGATTTCTACACCAGCGTCGCGGCACTCCTGCTCAAGCATCGCAGTGATGTCGCTCGCCGCCCGATCGCAGAACAACTGTCCGAGCTTTTTCTCGTGATATGGAATGCAATGCTTTTCGACCAGGCGGACGAAGTCGGCGGGAGTATAGCGGGCAAGCGCCGATTTCGCGAAGTGCCGATTCGCCGAAAGAAAGTTCTCTGGGCTGGTATGAAGATTTGTAAAATTGCAGCGGCCGCCACCGGAGATTAGGATTTTTTTGCCGATTCGATCCGCGCGTTCCAGTACCAGGACACGCCGCCCCCGCTTCCCGGCTTCAATGGCACACATCAGGCCAGCAGCGCCGGCTCCGAGAATAATGACCTCGTATTTCTGATCCACGCAGCCTGTTTCCAGATCTCTTTTCGCAGCTATATTTCCGTAGCCATCAGCTTAGCAGTCCGTGGTAGAAATGCGATTTGTATCAGGGCATGCCTTCATTCATGCCGAAAGCGCACTTAAAATGAAGTCGCCTTCAGCCGCTGGATTTGTGGAATGGTTAAATTCCACAGGCTGTGAGCAGGGCTGGCAAACCGCCGCGCCCTACGGCATCGGATTGCCCCACTTCTCCGCAAATACCGTGCGCTGCATGGCGAAGCGTCCCGCGAATCGCTTGTCTTCTCCTTTGATATGGCCAATGGCGAGCAGCGCGACAACTCGAACGTGAGCGGGAATGCCCAGCGTTGCTTTGACCTGGTCTTCGTGAAAGCCTTCCATGGGCGCGGTATCGTAGCCCAGCACTTCGGCCATCCACATCATGGTTGTGAAAGCGATCATGGTTTGCCGGTTGGCCCACACCGCGAAATCGGGCGCCAATCCTCCGGCATTGCCCGGAGCAGAAAAGAAATTGGCGATGTTCTTGCGCATGCTGGCATGGCGCGCCTCATCGCCGTAGCCGTGTTGCTGCGCCAGTCGGATGATTTCGTCGAGATCGCCATTGCGCCAGCCTTCCAGATCGGCGCACGCTATGATGACCACCGGAGCTTCTTCCACCTTGGGCTGCTTCATCGCCGCCTGACGCAATCGCGCGCGCTGCTCAGCCGCGCGCACCACCACGAACCGCCAGGGCTGCAGATTGTAGGCACTGGGAGCAGAAAGCCCCGCCTCAAGAATTTTCTTGAGATCATTCTCCGGCACCGGATCGGATGAAAAACTGGGCGTGGCTCGACGATCCTTGATGGCCTGGGAGAGCGCCTTCTCGGCCCTGGAGTCGATTGCTTGTGTCATTCTTGCTTCGACCTCGTCTATTGCTCCGGTGTTGTTCCGGGAAGCGTTTTTGAGCCCGCCCTCAAGCGAGAGTCAGTGCATGCCGGGCGCGGCCGCAGCCAGAGGAGCCTTCTTGCGCGCAACATCGATCAGGAACCGGCCACCCTGTAAGCGCTCTTCCTTTGTATTCCTGCCGTATTCATCCGCCCCATTGGCGCCGGAATCGGTCCACATGCCGCCCACCTCCACCTTGCCCGAGGCCGCCATCTTGGTAGGCTGACGTCTCTGTTTGTCGACATAAGCCTTGATCACCTGGGTCGCCAAGCGCGCCGCCAGTCTCCCGTGCTCTCCACCCTCGAACAGCACACACACAATAATGTCCGGATTGCGCCGCGGCGTGAATCCCACAAACCATCCGTTCTGAGCGAAGTCCTCGTTCTTGGCATGCTTCGCACGAGTAGCGAGCGAAACAATCTGTGCCGACCCGGTCTTCCCGGCGATATCGACACCCGGAACGTGCGCCGAGGGAGCCGTGCCCTCCGGCAACAACACCCGCCCCATCGCATCCGTGATGGTGTTCCATCCCGTTGGGTCAATCGGAATTTCTTTTACTTCCGCATAGTGCGTAGTCTCGACATATCCCGGCGGCAGGTTCGTCGGATTGATCACGTGCGGTACAACCATGCGCCCATCCATCGAGATGGCGCCGATGGCGCGCATCAATTGCACGGGAGTGATGGCCACCGCGCCCTGGCCGATACCTACCGAAATCGTCTCCCCGGCAAACCACTTCTGCTTGAAATTGCGGATCTTCCATTCTTCCGAAGGCATCACGCCACTCACTTCGTTGGGCAGATCGATACCAGTCTTCTGTCCCAATCCAAAGGCGGTCGCGTATTTTGCGATCCGATCGATGCCGAGTTTTTCCGCCAGCGTATAAAAGAACACATCGCAGGATTGATAGATCGCTTTCGTCAAATCGACCGCCCCATGACCGCTCTTCACCCAGCATCCGAAGTGCCGGCCATAGAACGTCGCGCCCCCGTTGCAGTGCACGTTCAGACCCTGGGCAATTCCCTCTTGCCACCCGGCCGTCGCCATGATGATCTTAAACGTCGAGCCGGGCGCAAGCTGGGCCTGAATCGCTTTGTTCAACAGCGGCTTGTCGGGATCGTTGATCAGCTTGTTCCATTCGTCCCGTGAGATCTTCACCGCAAAATCATTGGGATCAAAAGTTGGCCGGCTCACCATCGCCAGGATTTCGCCGGTGTGCGGATCCATAGCCACGATCGCCCCGTTCTTCCCTTCGATTGCCTGCTCCGCCGCGATCTGCAAATCCAGATCGAGGGTCAGCTTCAGCTGCTTGCCGGGCTCAGCCGGAGTTTCATCCAGACGGCTCACTTCCCGCCCACGGCTGTTCACGATCGCGCGCCGCGATCCATTCTTACCCATCAGGAGGTTGTTGTATTGCTTCTCGACTCCGCTCACCCCAACCACGTCGCCCGGGGTATAGAGCTCGAATTGCGGCTGGTTGAGCATGTCCTCGGTAACTTCGCCAACGTAGCCGACGAGGTGCGCCATGAAACCTTTGCGCGGATAGAGCCGCCGGTGCGCCATGATTGTTTCCAGTTCCGGGAACTCGTTCTTGTGCGCCTCGATGAATGCCAGCTCGTCGGGTGTGATGTCTTCTTTCAGGAAAATCGGCTGGTACTGCGGCATCGACGAGAAGCGTCGGATGCGCTGCCGCACTTCGTCAACGTTCAAATGCAGGCCCTTGGCGATTGCCTCCGCGTCCACGTTCAGATCTCGTGAAGAATCCCGCAGCAGGAGCGCCGAAAATGAGGGGTAGTTATCGACTATGACGCGGCCTTCGCGATCGAGGATTTTGCCGCGGGGCGCGAGAATTGGCACATTGCGCACGCGGTTCTTTTCCGCCAGCAACGCGTACTCGTCGCTCCGCATCACCTGCAGCCGCCACAACCCATATGCCAGTAACAGGAAAATGAACAGTACGATGTACTGCACGGCGGTGAGCCGGACGGCGGAAACTTTTTCTTCGCGACCGAACATCAATCCTCAGCTCCGGCCAGCAAACCTGGGCGCCCATCCTGCATCGAATTCGGCGATTACCATGCGCCGGGGAGCTGCTGGAGAAGTTAACTCTATTCTAAACTGCGGCTCGTCTTGCCGAAATAGTGAAACGGAAACGAAAGTTTTCTCATCGAATTCTGCAAGTGCCGCTGCAAGGGGTTCCATCGCATCAACAAGCTGCGGAAAACAGCACTTGATTTTGGATGGCGCAGCGGTTCACCGCTGCCATAACTGGCTTAATTTCAGAGCCGGCTTTAGCCGCTGCGGTCAGACTGCCAATCACTCGGTCATGTCCAACCGGGGATTGAACTTGTCACCCCTTGGGGCAACAATAGAGACAGAACTTACGTCTTATATACTTCAGGCTAGGAATTGAATGCGGATTCGCAGCTTCATCATCGCTTACGCGCTCGTGCTCGCCATTCTCCTGTTCGCCGACCGGCGGCCCGGTTCTAAGCAGCAGGATCGCTATTCGCACGTGGTGGACCTGACCAATGCGCAAAACGCGACGACGCCGCATGCCACCGAATCCAGAACTCGCATCATTGCTCCCGGTACTCTCATCCCCGGGACCTGGGCCGCTGGCCAGATTCCCGCCGAGCGCCTTGTGGCTCCGTTGGTAGTGATCGATTTGAACGCGGCAAGCGAGAATAGCCCGCGGATTTCTCTCGATGATATCGCCGCCTGGGAATCGCGCCACGGCATGATTCCGCAAGGAGCCGTCATCGCCATCCGCCGCGCCGCCGCGCACGATGCTCTGGCGGCGAATGATCTGGCAACCACTCCGTTTCCCGTCGCCAGCGACGCGGCTCAGTTCCTCATGGACGCTCGCTACACCATTGGTTTTGCCGTCGAAACACCAGTGAACTTGACCTCCGACCGCACACTCACGCGCCAACTCGCCCTCCACGGAAGCTACGTCGTGGAAGGAACGGCGCGTTTTACCGCGCTACCCGCGACCGGCTCGCTTATCATCGTCGCCCCGGCAAGAGACAAGAAACCTGGCGAGACCGCTGTCCGCATCCTCGCCATGGTTCGCTAGTCGCTGGCCGGTCGTCGTTTTTCTGCACCACATTTCAGTTCGAAATCATCTACCCCTCCGGAGGGAAGTCCATGTCTGACCCGCGCTACCCAATAGGAAAGTTTGTCTACAATGGCCTGCTTACTGCCGATCAGAAGCAGCAGTGCCTCACCGACATTGAGCAAACTCCCGCCCGGCTGCGTGTCGCCTTGCGCGGCCTTTCTGACCAGCAACTGAATACTCCTTATCGTGATGGCGGATGGACGCCGCGCCAGGTGGCCCATCACGTCGCCGACAGCCACATGAATTCCTACATTCGTTTCAAGCTGGCGCTCACCGAAGACGAGCCCACCATCAAGCCCTACATGGAAAATCTTTGGGCCGAGTTGCCCGAGGCCAAGCGCGCCCCCATCGACGTGTCGCTGGCATTGGTCGATTCCCTGCACCAGCGCTGGATGCTGATGCTGCGCGAATTCACCGACGCGGAGTGGAAGCGTACCTTCCGCCATCCTGCCTTGGGCCCGATGTCCCTCGAAAAAACTCTCGCACTCTACGCCTGGCACGGACGCCATCACGTGGCGCACGTCACCAGCTTGCGAGAAAAGATGGGATGGTAGGGTCAGGGGTCTCCATTAGCACGCAGCATTCAATCGCCTTGGCTGAGTGCTGATTGCCGAGTGTTGATTGCTAATTTCTGAGTGCTGATTGCTGAGTGCTGACGACTCGTTTATGGCAATCCCGCCTTCCACGCCAGATAACTAGCAGCCTCGCGCATCACTGCCGCAAATCGCTCCCACAGGGGATGAGGACGCGACTCCGGACGCGGCGCCAACTCCACCTGCACTCCTTGGTTCTCCAGCAAAGCGCGGATGCGAAATACGTGATACGCGTCGCTCACCGCGATGCAACTGCGCATGCCGTTCGTGCGCATGATGTTGGCGACGCGAGCCGCCGATTGCGCCGTGTCCGAACCTTGCGTCTCCGCAATCAGCGCCTGCTCCGGAATACCGCGTCGCAGCAGATAGTCTCTACCCACGCCGCCCTCGCTGAAATCCGGATCCAGCCCCGATCCGCCGGTCGTGATCACCACCGGTGCCATTCCCTTCTGGAATAATTCGTAGCCGTGATCGAGCCGCGCCCTGTACACCGGCGAAGGATGTCCGGCGTACTCCGCTGCTCCGAAAATAACGATCACATCCGCCTTTTTCGCGGGCGCTTCGGCAGACGCATGCACGATGCGCGACCCTGTAATGCCGAAAAATAAACACAGCGCTCCCCCCACCGCCAGCAACAATAACAACCAGGGGCGCGTCCATAGCGATAGGGATTTTCTGGGGGGAGATAGATTGGTATCTTCGGCCATCGTAGAAAAGACCCAGTTCCACTGTTTCAAGGCAGCAATCTCTCGGCTGGCACAGGAGTGGCGCTCCGACTGCCTCTCAAAACACTGGAACTCTGAGACTTTGAAACCTGCCCTAAGACAATGCTTCGATAATATCCTTCGCCGGAATGGCGCCTTCGCGCAAAATCTGCCAGGTACCGTCTTCTCTGAAGTGCACGATCGTCGATGAAACTGTCCGCGGAGATTTCCCGCCGTCGACGATCAGCGGGATGCGCCCCTGCAACTGCTCCTGCACCTGTTCCGCAGTCGTACATTCCATAGCGCCGCTCAGGTTGGCGGAGGTCGCCGTGATCGGAATTTTCGCCGCCCGGACCACCGCCAGCGGGATTTCCGACGCCGGCACGCGCAGCGCCACGTTCCCGGTGTTCGCGGTCACCTTCAGCGGCAGATGCGACGCTGCCGGCACAATCATGGTCAGCGGCCCCGGCCAGAAACGTCGCGCCAGAAGATGGAAATCATCCGGCAAGGGGCGGGCAAATTCTTCCGCCTGGTCCACGTTCTCGATCAGCAGCGAGAGAGGCTTGTGCCGTAAACGCGATTTGATTTCATACACTCGTTCCACCGCGCGCAGGTTGAACGGGTCCGCCGCCAAGCCGTAGAACGTGTCGGTCGGCATGCCCAGCACATGGCCGGCCTGAATTTGTTCGGCAGCATACTTGATCAGCGAAGTTTCGGGCGTTTCGGCATGAATCTTCAGGATTTCCGCGCGCACTCTGGTCCCTTCCCGATTGCCGGCGTCATTATTGCCAGCGTAAATATTGTCAGCACGAACGTTGTCTGTATAAACAATGAAATGTACCATACCACGAGCTTCCACCGAAGGCCGAGCGGCTACTCGTATTATTCTGAACTTTTATCCTGAACTCGGGACCAACCCATGAAGCAAGATGCGAACGCCGCGCGAACTCGCAATCAAGCCGACCGTTTGCGCCCCGTCGCCAGCCGTCACAACCAGAGGCTGAAAGAACTACGCCTCGCTTTCCGCCGCGCCGAGCTGACCGCCCAGGGAGAGTGCGCAATCGAAGGCGTAAAACTGCTTGAAGAAGCGTTGCGCAGCGGCCAGCATCTGGAGAGCGTATTCTTCAGCGAATCGGCGCGCCCTCTCGCCGAAAAACTTCTGCCCCAGATCGGCGCCCGCACCGAAACCCTCATCATGCCGAATGCGCTTTTCAACTCCAGCGTGCCGAGCGACGCTCCCCAGGGCGTGGCCGCCCTCGTCAAACTGGCGGTTTTCTCGTCCGTTCAACTTCTCGACCGCTTGAACGACGGACCGTTCGTCGTGGCTGCGGGCCTGCAGGACCCGGGTAATCTAGGCACGATCCTGCGCTCAGCCGAAGCGTTTGGCGCCGCCGGAATTTTCCTGACCGAAGGAACCGTCAGTCCTTACAACTCGAAAGTTCTGCGCGGTTCGGCCGGTTCAATCTTCCGCTTACCCTTTTTACAGATCTCTTCAGCGGAACTGATTCCTCTTCTGCGCGCGCGTGGCGTTCGCCTATTAGCAACTTCTTCACACCATGGAACTCCGCTGCCGAAAATCTCATGGACGTTACCGCTTGCGATCTTCATCGGCAACGAAGGCGCCGGTCTATCCCGTGAACTCACGCGCCAAATGGACGAAACCCTGGCGATCCCGCAAGCCTCGCAAGTCGAATCGCTCAATGCCGGAGTCGCCGCCAGCATCGTATTGTATGAAGCTGCAAGAAATCGAAAAGACAGTTCTCAGTTCTCAGTTCCCAGTCCTCAGTTGAGACGAAAAGCGGGTTCACTGAGAACCGGGAACTGAGAACTGGGAACTTCTTGCTGTATGAATCTCTTCGCCCCCATCCCGAACGAGGACCCCACCCGCCAAGGCGCTCGCCCGCTAGCCGACCGCATGCGCCCGCGCACGCTCGACGAATTCGTCGGGCAGGAGCACCTCGTCGGCCCCGGCAAACCGCTGCGCGTGCAGATCGAACGCGATGATCCCACCTCGATGATCTTCTGGGGCCCTCCGGGCACCGGCAAAACTACTCTGGCCAAAATCATTGCCCGCATCACCAAAGCCGACTTCATCGAGTTTTCAGCGGTTCTCGCCGGCATCAAGGAAATCAAGCAGGTCATGAGCGATGCCGACCGCGCCCGCCAGTACGGCACGCGCACCATCGTCTTCGTCGACGAAATTCACCGCTTCAACAAAGCCCAGCAGGATGCCTTCCTCCCGCACGTCGAGAGAGGCAGCATTCGCCTGATCGGCGCGACCACCGAAAACCCGTCCTTCGAAATCAACTCCGCGCTGCTCTCACGCTGCCGCGTCTATGTGCTCAAGCCGCTGACCGAAGATGAGATTTGCGCTCTTCTGCGGCGCGCACTCAGCGATACCGAACGTGGTCTGGGCGAGATGCATCTCGGGGCCTCCGACGAAAGTCTGCGTAAAATCGCAGCCTACTCCAGCGGAGACGCCCGCAGCGCCTACAACGTCCTGGAAGTAGCCGCGTCGCTCTCCATTGAAAATTCGGTAGAGACGCGGCTAGCCACGTCTCCGCCCGGAGCCACCGAGATATCGGAAGCCACCATCCACGAGGCCCTCCAGAAGCGCGTTCTGCTCTACGACAAAAGCGGCGAAGAGCACTACAACATCATCTCCGCGCTGCACAAATCGGTTCGCAACAGCGATCCCGACGCCGCCCTCTACTGGCTCGCTCGCATGCTCGAAGCCGGAGAAGATCCGCTCTACATCGCCCGCCGCGTCGTCCGCATGGCGGTCGAAGACATCGGCCTCGCCGACCCGAACGCGCTAGCTTTGTGCATGGCCGCTCGTGACGCTGTTCATTTTATCGGCATGCCCGAAGGGAACCTCGCCCTCGCCCAAGCAGTCGTCTATCTCTCGGTCGCGCCCAAATCGAACGCGCTTTACACCGCATACGGCGCGGTTCAGCAGGATGTCGAGCAGACCGCCGCCGAACCCGTCCCTCTGCACCTGCGCAACGCCCCCACCGGTCTGATGAAAGGCCTCGGCTACGGCAAGGACTATCAATACGCCCACGACACCGAGGAAAAGGTCGCCGATATGCAATGCCTCCCCGACAGCCTGCGCGACCGTGTCTACTATCGCCCAACCAACGAAGGAGTGGAAAAGCGAATTCGCGAACGCCTGGAAGAAATCAAACGGCTTAAGCAACCCGCCTCAAGTCAGGCGTCCAGTCCGACAAAAAGCCGAACAAAAAGAGAATCTTAGACCTGATTTCCGCAATCCTATAGGCAGTTGCAATCGATCGGCAGGAGGGTTTCGTCGTGGCCACCACTCCGCTTACGAACTTCGGCTTCTCCACCCCACCTCTTCCTGAAACACCCGCGCAAAAGCTCGCGGAACTGGTCCGCCTGCAAAAATTCGCGCAACGGATCACCTCCACGCTCGACATTGAAGAACTCGTTCCCCGGATCGTGGATGAAGTGGCGTCATCCCTTGGCTGCGTCGAGATCAACATCTATCTGCGCGATCCCGAGCAGTCTGGATTTGTATTGGCCGGCGTTCGCGGATGCAGCATGTACGGCAAGGGCCATCGCCTCGAGGTAGGCTCCGGAATGGTCGGGCATGTCGCGTCCACAGGCAAAATGCACTACGCCCCCGACGTCACTCGCGACCCTTACTACGTTTCCTGCGAGCCGGATACCCGCTCCGAAGTCGCCATCCCATTACAACGCGAGGGAGATCTAGTCGGAGTCTTTACCGCTTCCCATTGCGAACTCGACGCCTTCTGCCCCGACCAGCTGCGTCTGCTGCAGGGATTGTGCGCCCACGTGGCCGTCGCAGTTCACAACGCCCGGCGCTTTGGCGATGAGCGCGAAAAGCGCGAGCGCATGAGCCGCGAGGCCGAAGAAGCCCGCTCGATTCAAGAGGCTCTGTTGCCGCGCACCTCTCCCCTGATCCCAGGATTCCGTGTCTCCGGGCTTTCGATTCCGGCAGGCTCAGTCGGCGGCGACTGGTATGACTTCATTCCCTTGCCCGACGGATGCTGGGGCTTGGTTCTAGCCGATGTCTCCGGTAAAGGCACGGCAGCGGCGCTTCTCATGTCGGCCACGCGCGGCATGTTGCGCTCGCTCGCCCAAACCGGCTCCGGACCCGCTGAGGTCCTGACGCGTCTCAATAACATGATGATCGACGATTTTCCCTGCGGCCGCTTCGTCACCATGGTTTACGCCGAACTGGACCCGTCGACCCGCATTCTACGGATCGCGTGCGCCGGCCATCTCGCGCCGCTGCTGGTCGACCCTTCCGGCCACCGCTGGATCAATCACGAACACGGTTTGCCGCTGGGAATTTCCGCCAGCAAATTTTCGGAGACCGCAGTGACACTTGGTGAGCATTCGCGCATCGCGTTTTATTCCGATGGGATCACCGAGGCTGAAATCGACTCCGGCGAAGAATACGGTGCCGAGCGTCTTCTCGCCCACATGCAGTCACCTGACGTTACTCCGGAAGGTCTGCTCGCGGACGTCAGAAAATTCGCGAATGGAACCGGACTGCGCGACGACGCCACGGTGATTTTGGTGGGAGCCCGGTGACGAGATCTGCTTCGTATGAGGACGCCGCCCTAGCGATGCCGTAAGGTGTACTGCCGGAGTCCAGCCCCGCAGGGGCGTCCGAGATTAGCCCAGCGCTTCAGCGCTGGGAACAGTGGATGAGGTGTTTTAAGTCCCGGAGGGACGATTGAGTTCTCACCCACACCGTTTAGGGGCTCGACTGTCTCCGCAGTGAGACCATCGTTCCTGCCAAAGAAGTCTCATACTACCCGAATCTCGCCCGGTGTTCCTTCAAAACACACCGGTCCATCACCACAAACATCCCGGCCTTCCGCGCCTTCTCCGCCGCCCGTTCGTTGATCACGCCTTCCTGCAGCCAGATCGCCGGAATCTTTAACTGGACCGCCTGCTCCACGATCTCATCCACGTACTCCGGCCGCCGGAAAACATCCACCAGATCAATCCTCTCCCGCACTTCGAGCGGCACTTCGAGCAACGACGGATACGCTTTTTCCCCAAGCGCCTCCGTAATGTGCGGATTCACAGGGATAATCTTGAATCCCGCCGCCTGCATGTACGCGGAAACGCCATGACTCGGCCGCATCGGACTCTCCGACAATCCAACCACGGCAATCGTCTTCACCCGCGACAGCAGTTCGTAAATAGGATCCGATTCCTTCAATTTGGAAGGCCCGCCCTGAAGTCCAATTTCCCATAGAGACTCGACTCGCCGCGTCTCCGGAGACCGGGAAAATACGGCCTCAACATATCGTTAAACTTATGCAAATACGAAACCTGCGATTTTCACCCGTTAGCCGCCTCCTAGCGACCGACGACCAACGACCAGCAACCGACGACTATCGACCTTCCCCCGTCAGCCCTTCTTTTCAATCTTCTGCTTAAACATCCGCAGCGCCAGCTTCCGAATCGTGTCCGAAACCTCTTTATTCCCCGACAGATTCTTCAGGTCATGAACCAGCAGGTTCTTCATCAATCCCAGCGAGAGATCGAGCGGCGTCCGCGGGTTCTGTACCAGGTTCCGCGTAATGTTGTAATTCTTAGCAAATCTCCGCTTTAGCGGAATCGCGCGGAGCACGGCCTCCAGCACATTCTTCTGCAGCGCAAACTTTTCCACTTCGCCATCCGAAACTTTCGGAGACTCCAGCACCGCGATCGCAACCAGCTTTGTGGAATCGCGAATCAGGATCGACCGGTCCTCCTTGCTGCCACGCATCGCCAGCGTGATTCGCCCCCTGATGTCGAGCTTGGCAATCTTCTGCAGCACGCTGTCGCGCCGTTCCTCACCCGCAACTGGCTGCTTCTTGGCTTTGACAGCTGCTGCCGCCGCTGGCTTCCCCGCGGCTGCCGTCGCCGATTTCCCCGCTGCCGCGTCAGCATTCGCATTGTCCGTGACCATGGCTGCCTGCGGACCAACCTCAGCAACCGCTTCGCCCCCCGCCTCTTCGAGAGCCATTCCTATGGGCTGGAACGGTTTATCTTTTTCAGCTGCCAGCTCCGCGGCATTCTCTTCCAGAAACTTTGTGACTGTGCCTTCGATGACTTCGTCCGCTACGTCCACTTCAGTCGCAGCCGCCACTGCCACCGGATCCGCCTCCAAAGCAGCCAGCTTCTTTCCAATCTCGGCGAGCTCAGCCGGACGCAGATTGGCATTGGATTGCAGCGCCTGCAAAAGCTGCGGAGAGCTCATCACTCGCGTACTCGTCAGCAAACCTTCTACCACCGGGCGCGACCCCGATACCGCAAGCTCGTCCAGCGCCTCTTCCTTTACCGACGGATTCTCCGCCAGTGCCGGCAGCAGTCTGGTCCTCAGATTCTTCGGAGAAACGAAATACCCCAACACCTCGGCACTGGTCTTTGGATCGGCAGCCGCCGCCATGCTGGCTTTTTCATCCCAACCAGCCAGCGTTAGACGCGCCTGCTCGCCAAACAATTTGTGATGGAGCGCCAGATAGACAAGGATCTCGATCGTCTCCTCAGACGTCACCGAGAGGGCTCCGCGCGCCGCCGATTGCATAAGGTTCGACGGCACCTGCGAATTGCGGATCATATCAAGCATTTGGGACATCATTCATCTCCCGGAACTGGCTGCGGCTTTTTTCTTCGCGGGCTCTTTCTCAGATTGCGGTTTCCGGCCCACCGCCCGCTCCAATTCCCCGACTGCAATCTCGAGTTCAGGAGTAATGCGGTTTGGGTTCCGCCGCCGATATTCGTTGCTCAACGCGCGATAGTACCAGAGCGTGCCTTCCTTTTTCCCCGCGAACCGCTTCCAGATGGATTCGCCGTCTCGCCGATAGTCCGCCAGAATCGCTCGGACGTTATGCAGCTTGTCCGCGGCCGACACCAGCCGCGTCTCCGCATCAGCATGCTTCACTTCGCGCAGATAGTTTTTCTTCCGCTCCGTCCACTCCGGCTTTGGTTCAACGAACGCATCCGTACAACCCTCCACGATCTTCGCTACCCGCCGACCAAACTGCTTGCGGACTTCCCGCAGCCTCGGCATGCCGCCGCAATCTTCCACCACATCATGCAGCAGCGCCGCGATCGCCATATCCTCGTCACCGCCCGCTTCAAGCACGAGCGAAGCCACCGCCATCAGATGCGAGAGATAAGGCACCGCCGTCTGCTTCCGCGTCTGTCCGGCGTGCTTCTCCGCCGCATAGCGGAAAGCGCGCTGCAGGCCGGGTCCGAGCTTCGGTGCCTTCGACAAATTCTTCCTGCCCTTCATAAAGAACTGCCACTCGCAACGACCAGCGGGCTCCCCTCTATACCTCGGTGTATCCCTGTGTCCCCCTGTGTCCCCTGTGGTAAAGATTCCGCCCTATCCAGTATCACAATTCAGGGTGCGCTAAGCCTTCTTCTCGCCCCGCCGCATCCGCAGATAAGCCTGCATCAACGGCCGCAGATCGCCATCCAGCACACGATCCACATCGCCGATCTCCAGTTTCGTCCGGTGATCCTTGATCATCCGGTAAGGTTGCAGCACGTACGACCGGATCTGTGAACCGAAATTAATATCCAGTTTCGAATCCTCGATCTTTTTCGTGACCTCGCGCTTTTTCTCCAGTTCGAATTCGTAAATTTTCGAGCGCAGCATACTCATCGCCTTCTCCTTGTTCTTATGCTGCGAGCGCTCATTCTGGCAATTGGCTACCAGGCCCGTCGGGATGTGCGTGATCCTCACCGCCGAATCGGTTGTATTGACGTGCTGCCCACCCTTGCCGCTCGAACGGTACGTGTCGATCCGGATGTCATCCGGCTTAATATTGACCTCAATGCTGTCGTCGATCTCAGGCGAAACGTACACGCTGGCAAATGACGTATGCCGCCGCTTTGCCTGATCGAAGGGTGAGATTCGCACCAACCGGTGCACGCCAATCTCGCTGGTCAGATAGCCGAACGCATATTGGCCAATCACTGAAAATGTTGCGGACTTAATTCCCGCTTCTTCTCCGGGCTGATAGTCGTACATCTCCGTCTTGAATCCCTGCCGCTCCGCCCAGCGCAGATACATTCGCAGCAGCATCTCCGCCCAGTCCTGCGACTCGGTGCCGCCCGCGCCGGGATGAATCGTCATGATCGCATTCAGGCCGTCGTTTTCGCCCGAAAGCAGCGTTTCGATTTCAACACGATCCACCAGTTCGCGCAGAGCATCCAACTCCCGCTGCAGGTCGGTGGTGACATTCTCACCTTCGCCGGCCAGATCGAAATACGCCGCAATGTCGCCGGTTCGGCGCGCCAAATCGCTTTCCAGCGACAACGCACTTTCCAGGCGCTTCCGCTCGCGCATTACTTGCTGAGATTTTTCAGGATTCGACCACAGATTGGGATCCGACGCCTGCTTTTCGATTTCGGCAAACTGCTGGCGCAGCTTCCCGGCGTCAAAGATACTCCCGCAGGTCGTGAACCTTGGTCTTTAAAGAAGTGTATTGCTGTTCCAGTTCATCAAGCATTGCTTATCACTCAGGTTGTTTTCTCGGCCAGCCGTTAGTCGCTAGTCGTTCGTCCGCGGTTTCTTGCCAGCGACTACCGACTAACGACTAACCACCAGATCCTTATCGTTCGCACCATGACCCACACAACGCATCACTAGCGCACCCGCTGAAATTATCGCACACAGATATGCGAACCAATCGCCGTGCCGAGTGTAAAAGCTGGTACTCGAACCGAGCGCATAAGGCGCCGCCAGCGCCGTGCGGACCTTGCGCGGAGTTGCCGCCACGATCCGTCCATACGGATCGACCGATGCCGTCATCCCCGTATTTGTCGCCGCCAGCAGCCACCGCCCATTCTCGATCGCCCGCATCTGTGTCTGCTGCAGGTGTTGCTTCCAGGCGCCGCTGTCGCCGTACCAGCCGTCGTTAGAAATGTTCACCAGAACCTGCGCCCCCTGCAGCGGTCCCCGTCGCACTTCGTCAGGAAAAATCGATTCATAGCAGATAAACATCCCAAGCCGCTGGCCCCCGGCGTCCAGTGGCGCTCGCGACCCGCCTCGTTGAAACTCTCCCACTTCTTTGGTCAGCCCTCCTGCAAACGCAAACACCTGCGGAAACGGCAAATATTCACCAAAGGGCACGAGATGCACTTTGTCATACCGTCCAACCCACTCACCATGAGGATTGACCAGCGCCGCGGAGTTGAAAATCTGCGAGCTCTCACCGCCGCTGTTCATAGTCGTGGACATAGTGCCGTGCATAGTGTCCTTCATAGTGGCGTCCATTGCCGGTGTGATGCCAATCGAGCCCGCCACCACCCAGGTTCTCGACTCCCGGGCCAGTTCACTCACGGCATCTCGAAACATGGGATCGTTCGTGTAAAACGGCGAAGGCGACTCGGGCCACACAATCAAGTCATACCGCTGCCCGGCTTTTTCTCCTGTGGGATGCAAACTAATCGCCGTCAAGTCCCGCAGCGTGTCCTGAAAATATTCCTTCGTCCAAACCTCCCCGGTCTGAATCGGAATATCCGGCTGCACCAAAAGTGCCGTGTGATCCGCGGCCACCGGAGGAGGCGCCAGCCACTGCCCCGTCTGCAGGATCACCACCGCCGCGCACGCCGCCACCAGCAGCGCCTTCCGCCGCTTCTTCGCGGCCAAAAAAGCAGCCGCGAACACGCTGTTTACCAGCATGATTTCAAACGAGAGCCCGTAAACACCGGTGAATGTCGCGATCCGCGTGAGCGCAAAATTCCCGGTCTGCGCGTAGCCCAGAAGCTCCCAGGGGAACGCGGTAATCCGCGTCCGGGCAAGTTCCACCGCAACCCAAAGAAATGGAGCTGCCACAAGAGTGCGCCGGATCGACGCCCCCAATACCCCAGTCTTTTGTCCGCCAACCGTGGATCCAACAACCAGGGCCAGCAGCAGTCCGAACATCCCGTGATACAGCCCGACATACATGCAGAACAGGATCAGCGTCAGTGCGGCCACCGGAAGCGGCAGCCCGCCGTAGCGGTGCATGGTGTCAAAGATCCAATAGCACGTTCCGGCAAACCAGAGGATCCCGCACACATAGCCCAGTACAAACCCCTGCCACGGGGTGGCGGGCAGCAAACGCCCCTGATCCTCAAGTTGCAGTTGCAGTGTCTCCGGAGAGCGCGCCCGCAAGATCGCGACGATCAACGGCGCCGCCGCGATCCACGACAACCAGTGGAGATTCGAAAGCGGAAAAATGACGATCTGCAGCACGGCTGACAACACCGCCAGTCGCCACGCACTGGAAGGGATTCGTCGCACACGTCAGCATAGCAAAGTCGCTTGCACTGTCCGAAAGAATGACGCCTCTGCGGTTTAGAGGTCCCCGCACGAGAGGAACACACGCAAAACTCAGGCCTTCTCCTGTGTTCCTCTGTGTTCCCTGTGGTGAAGATTCTGATCTAGCCGCGATCATCCTACCGAATGCAGCCTTGGCGAATGCAGCCCTAAACTTTCAAACCGCGAATCACTCTGTCCCAATCTTCGAATTGGTCAAGCCGCCTCATTTCAAATAACATGGTCTGTTCACAATCTACTTATGGGTCCGATCATCATCACGGTGCTGGTGCGCATTCTCGAAACCACGTTGGCCATCGGCGCTATGGGTTCCGTTGTCGTCCTGGTTCTAAGCGGGATTGAAGACCTCCAGCTGCTTTTTGGCCGGGAGGAACAGAACCACTCCTAGCTCGCCATGTCCTCGTTCGGGCCTACATCTCCGTCGAATCGTGTTCGCATCGTCGTAGCCACCTCGGTGATGCTCACGTTCATCTCTTACTGGCGGGCCGCCGCCATTGTGCTGAACGACCTTGCCTCATCCGCCTTTTATGCCTGTGGAATCGCCGAGCAGGCAGTCGGCAAGTCCGCTCCCTGGTTCATCGTGGCGGTCATGCTGTTTTCATTCGCCGTGCGGGCCGTCTACGTCGAAAGCTGCTCGATGTTCGTCCGTGGCGGCGTGTACAAGGTGGTGAAAGAAGCATTAGGGGGCACTCTCGCCAAACTCAGCGTCTCCGCCCTGATGTTCGATTACATCCTCACCGGGCCCATATCCGGGGTGTCGGCCGGCCAGTACATCGTGGGCCTGGTCAACGAAACCTTTATCACCGCCGACGTGCACGGCTGGATTCCTGGCGCCGTCCACAACATTTTCCATGGCACTCCCCACCTCAACGTCAACTTGACGTCCGTTGTAATCGCTCTAGCCGTCACGATCTATTACTGGCGGGAGAACACCAAGGGCATCCAGGAGTCCAGCGAGAAAGCTCTCCGCGTCATGCAGATCACCACCGTGATGGTGGTCATCTTGATGGCTTGGTCAGTGTTTACCCTGCTCAAGGCGGGATACAATCCCGTTCCGCTGCCCACTCCTCAGAACCTTCACTTCTCCAGGGAGTCTCTCGGATTTCTCAGTCACAGTTTTCCCGAGCAGGATATTGCGAAGATGTTCGGATTGCTGGGAATCCTGATCGCCTTCGGCCACTCGGTCCTTGCCATGAGCGGCGAAGAATCGCTCGCCCAGGTCAATCGTGAACTTGCTCATCCCAAACTCAAGAACCTGAAAAAAGCCGCGATCGTCATCGCTATCTACAGCTTCGTTTTCACCGGACTGTCCGCGCTCTTGTCGGTCATGCTCATTCCGGACGCGGTCCGGGTTCCTGTTTATAAAGACAATCTGATCTCCGGCCTCGCCATGTACATGTGGGGGCCTCTCATCCTGCGCCTGGTCTTCCGCGCCTTTGTCGTCGTGGTCGGGTTCCTCATTCTCTCGGGCGCTGTCAACACCGCAATTATTGGCTCCAATGGCGTCCTGAACCGCGTTTCCGAAGATGGCGTCCTCGCCGATTGGTTCCGTGTTCCCCACCGCAAGTATGGAACGAGCTCCCGCATCATCAACATGGTCGTTGTGCTCCAGATCCTCACCATCCTGGCGAGTCACGGCGACGTCTATGTCCTCGGTGAAGCGTATGCCTTCGGCGTGATTTGGAGTTTCACGTTCAACAGTCTCTCCATGCTCGTCCTGCGCTTCAAGTACAAGGGTGAGCGCGGGTGGAAGGTTCCCCCGAACATCACCATTGCCGGAACCGAAATACCTATCGGTCTGTTTTCGGTCATGCTCGTTCTACTCTCGACGGCACTCGTGAACCTGGCCACCAAATCCGTTGCTACCGTTGCGGGTGTTTCCTTCTCGGTCGTTTTTTTCGTGATCTTCACGGTTTCCGAACGCGTGAACCGGAAAAAGCACGCTCTCGCCAAAGAGCAGATGAAGGATCACTTCCAATTGCTGCAGAGCGACACGGTCGACCGCGGATCTCTCGGCATTCGCCCCGGCAACGTGCTGGTGCCCGTCCGCGACTACAACACTCTGAATCACCTCCGCTGGGTGCTGGAGCATACCGACACGCGCGAACAGGACGTGGTCGTCATGACCGCACGCGTCAGCCAGTTCGGGACCGCCGCCTACGGTCTCTCCAGCGAACAGGTTTTCAGCGACTACGAGCAAACCCTGTTCACGCGCGCCGTCTCTGTCGCCGAAAGTGTCGGCAAGAAGATCTCGCTCCTGGTAGTCCCGGCTCGTGACCCCTGGTCGGCCATCGCCCAGACCGCACACAACCTGGAGTCTTCCGCTGTCGCCGCTGGCATCTCCAGCAAGACCACTGCCGCCGAGCAGGCGTTCGCACTCGGCACCGCATGGGAGGCGATACCGGAGCCCAAAAAGCAGTTTGTACTGCAGATCGTTCAGCCCGGAGGCATCGTCGACACCTTCCGCATCGGTCCTCACACGCCCACCATGAAAAATGAGGACGTCGCACTCCTTCATCGCTTGTGGCTGAATATCACCCGTGAGCCGGGTTTGGAGAACGTACACCACCACGACATTCTGACCGAGGCCCTTACCCGCTTCGCACGCGACTACGGTGCGCGCGACCACGACAACATCGTGAAGGAATTGGGACGCCACGGCGCCGACGACGGCCCACTCCCGGTCCGCCGAATCGCCGATCAGATTCCCACCGTACAGCCCCAACCCACTCGCTCCGACCGCGACGACGGCCCCCACAGTCCAAAAGACTGATGTGAAGAGTCGGGCGTCCTCGCCCGTCCTTCGATAGTTACGCGGGCTGGGACGCCTCTACCAGCAGCGCGACGACACTACGATCTCACTTAACTTTCGGCGAATTCAGATCCGCAGCCTTCTTATCGTCCCCATGAATTACCCCATCCTCTTCCGCATAGAACGAGCGATGTTCGCTGTCCATCTGCTTGGGCGTCATCGTAAGCACGAAACCGTCATGATTCGAACCATCATGATTGGGACGGAAGCTGGCCGTGTAATCTCCGCGCTCGGCCGAGTGCGCCATGCGCTTGGTGAACGATCCCGTCCCCGCCAGAGATGCCATCGAATCTGCGTATTTGTTATGCCGTTTCTTGTATTCGCGCTCCGCCCGGAGCACCACCCGCATGTAGCCGAGCGCCTGCGCTTCCGATTCCGATCGCGCCGGATCGCCCGGAAACTTCGGCTGATAGGTTCCTGAAGGTTGCGCTGTCGTTGGCGATGAAGATTGAGCCTGCGCCACCAGCAGCCCCGCCCCCATCATGCCGACTGCCAGAATCCCCGCAAAATGCCGCTGTATCCGCTTTCGCTTCACCGCAAGATCCTCCTCCAGGCCTGATTTGGGGGGTTACCCCCGTAATTTGTCTCGATCACCAACCGTTCCAATTTTTAGCTGGTTCAGGCAAGCTTAAACAGGATGCAATCCTAACAGGGAAACCTTGATGAAAGCTGCCGTCGCCAGAAAGCCGCTGATACGTATTGCCGTAGTGGAGAGCGATCCATTGCGATTTGTGGGATTCCGGGCCCTCTTTGATACCGAACCTGATCTGGAGTTGGTCTCCGCCTCGCTGGCCGACCTTAGCCAGTTGCAAGCCATCGATCTGGTACTGCTGGGCAATCGCGGCGGCCAGAATCTGTACGACATCATGGCCAGCATGAAAGCCATCCGGCCCGACCTCCGCATCATCGTAACCGGTTCCGGCATGGACGATGAAAGTGTCCTCAAAGCCATCGCCGCCGGCGCCAAAGGCTACGTGGATGAGGCAGCCTCACCCGCCGAGTTCATACAAGCTCTCCGCATCGTGCATCAAGGCTCAGTATGGGCTCCGCGCCGCGTACTCTCGACTTTCATCGAACGTGTCAGCGCATCCCCCGGCCGCATCTTCCCCGCCGGCCGGATCACCTTTACCGACCGCGAGAAGGAAGTTCTCGAGATGCTGGTAGCCGGCCGTTCCAACAAAGAAATCGGCTCCGCCCTGGGCATAGAAGAGCGCACCGTAAAAGCTCACGTAGCAAAACTGATGCGCAAAGTAGGCGTGCAGAACCGCATCGCCCTCTCCGTCCATGCCATCACCCATTCGCTGGTAACAGCGAAGTAGTCTTACGTTTTGATGAGTCAGGTTCGATAGATCACCGCTTGGCACAGCCGGCCCCCAAGGCCGGCTTTCTTGTGAGGCACGCCCGGTCGGCCGCTTCCGTCCTCGTCGAGCTCCAAGACTCAGGGTTTTACTGATGGCTGATGGCTGATGGCTGATGGCTATGGCTGAAAGCTGCCCTTCGGTTACCAACGTACAGTGACCCTCGTAATCTTGTCCCCTTTCGCCACCTGCCGCATACTCGCCTCACCTACCACAGAACCTGGGAGACGGGGTTGAAAGCGGAGATTAGGGTCGCCGCTTCCAGCCCCGCATTTTTTTGCCCACACTAAAAAGAGTCTGCCGATTCGAAACCCGGCACTGCGCATTTCAAGGTTCCCCCCCGTTCTCCCCTGTGTACCTCTGTGCCCCCCGTGGTTCAAGCCCTTTCTCTTCGACCGCAACCAAGGACGATGCCCACCCTGATCACCCACGATAACCCCCACTTCGCGGCTCGCATCCAATAGAATCAGAGAATCAACGATGGAATATTGAATCATTGAAGGTTTTAATGATTCAATACCTCAATGATTCAATGACTCTATTCAGACTCTTATCTCCCAAGTGAGGCATAATGCGACGCTCCCTCGTTCTGCTGTTGCTCGTTTGTTGTCTGACCCCCATCCTTTCCGCGGATGAGGACACCAAGCCCGCCGAGTCCAAAACGAAAGCATCCGGACGCGTCGAATCCGCCGGCACGGTGCTCGATGAAATCCAGGCCGCCCCCGACCAGCGTATCCCTGAAGAAGTGCTCGGATCAGCCGAATGCGTGGCCGTCGTTCCGTCGCTGCTCAACGGAGGCTTCGTCTTTGGCGGCCGTTATGGCAGAGGCGTCGCCAGTTGCCGCACTCCCAAAGGCTGGAGCGCGCCCGCTTTCTTTACCATCGGCGGCGGCAGTTTCGGCTTGCAGATCGGTGGCCAGGCGACCGACCTCGTCATGCTGATCATGAACAAGGGCGGCATGGATCACCTGCTTTCCAGTCAATTCAAGCTCGGTGCCGATGCCAGCGCCGCCGCCGGTCCCGTTGGACGCCACGCCGCCGCCGATACCGATTGGAAGTTGAGGGCGCAGGTTTTGACCTATTCCCGTTCCCGTGGCCTTTTCGCCGGACTCGAACTCTCCGGCGCCGTCATCAAGCAGGACAAGGACAGCACCCGCGATTTCTACGGCCGCATGGTGCCCTTCAAGACTTCTCTTACGGGAGAGATCGAAGCTCCCAAAAACGCTTACCCCTTCTTGAGCACGCTGGCCAAGTGGGCGCAGCAGGCGTCAAAATAATCAGTTCTCAGTTCCCGGTTCTCAGTTCTCAGTCTTCAATTCAGTCACTGAGAACTGAGAACCGGGAACTGAGAACCACCAACCGTGCGAGAACGCCTTGAGTACGCTCTAGTCTGGCCCTGGGTAAAGATTCTGGGATTGCTCCCCCGTCCCGTAGCGCGCGCCATCGGGATCACATTCGGATTAACCATCTACGCCGTGCACGGACGCCTGCGCCGCGTCGGACTGCGCAATCTCGCTCTCGCCTTCCCCGAAATGTCGCAGCGCGAGCGCCGCCGCCTTCTCCGCGGCGAATTCATCTCTCTCGGACGCCAGCTCGCTGAAGTCTGCCTCTTCCCTCGCTACACTCGCGAAAATGTCTCCCAAGTGATCGTCTATGACGGCTTTCAAAACTTCGAACGCGCTTATGCCCGCGGCAAGGGAGTTCTTTTTCTCACTGGCCACCTCGGAGCCTGGGAGCTCTCCGCCTTCGCTCACTCTCTGCACGGCCATCCTCTGTCCATCGTCATGCGCTCCCTCGACAATCCCTACGTCGACGCCTTCATCCAGCGCTACCGCACCCTGCACGGCAACCGCACCGTCGACAAAGACGATTTCGTCCGCGGCCTGCTCTCCGCCATGAAAGCCGGCGAAACCGTCGGCATTCTCATGGACACCAACATGACCCCGCCCCAAGGCGTCTTCGTGGATTTCTTCGGCATCCCCGCCTGCACCGCCAGCGGCCTCGCCCGTATTGCCCTGCGCACCGACGCCGCCGTAGTCCCCGGCTTTACCGTATGGGATTCGAAACTGCGCAAATACATCCTGCGTTTCGATCCCGCCGTAGAGTTAATCCGCACTGGCGATGACCAGGCCGACATCGTAGCCAACACCGCAAAATTCACCAAAGTCATCGAAAACTTCATCCGCCAATATCCCGACCAGTGGCTCTGGGTCCACCGCCGCTGGAAAACGCGCCCAGAAGCCCAGCCGCCGCTCTACTAAGTCGAGCTTGCACTTAATTTTGGGCTAGCCGCTGAGGTCAGACTGCGACCCGGAACACCGCAACCTCTGAAGTCGTGCCCTCCCCTGTGGGTGGTCCCCGTGGTCCCCCGTGCCCCTGTGGTTGCGCTTTTTCTGGATTTCACTTCGCAATCTGCCTTCTCATTTTCATCCCAGCGTTGTACACACCCGCCCAGGAAAGCGACAATAGACAACCATGAAGCAAACTCTACGCGACCTAGCCGAGAAGCTAGACTGCCGTCTCCTCGGAGAAGGCTCCATCACCGCGACCCAGGTCTCCAGCCTGCAATCCGCGACAAGCCATAGCCTGGTCTTCGTGGAGGACGTCCAACACCTTGACGCCGCACTCCGCTCATCCGCCGCCGCCGTAATCGCCGGAGACTTCGCCGCGGGCAACAAAGCCTCCAAGCCGATTCTGATTTCCCCCCAGCCCCGTCTCACCTTCGCCCGAGCCGCGAAGTTGCTCTGCGACCCCGACCGCAATCGCG
>DATFVD010000197.1:0-3727 GCA_035260505.1 Terriglobales bacterium | reverse complement strand
ACGGCGCAAGCGTTTGCGGATTGGGATGCGTTTGTGGAGCGGGATAAAGCTGCCGAGCTGCGCTCGGCTTGGGTGGGTGAGGGCGCCCGTCGCTCCATTGGAAATGACGAATTGACTCGGCTGGGAGCCTCCGATAGACTGATTGAGGTTGGCCGCGTGCTGTCTTCGTGGCTGAATGGTTACCCCAACACCGGTGCTTCCGCAAAAGGCGGGAGCCGGGCCGGAAACTTGCTTTCCGACCTTGTCCGTACCGGGATTGAAAACGACTTCGAGAAAGTCGTCTTTCCTAAATATCCCGAATTGCGTGACATAAAAGGTGAGTTGGAGCGCGCGGGTTCGCGCTGCGCTTCGCTCTCCGGGTCAGGGTCAACTCTGTATGGGCTGTTCCGCTCGCCAGCCGACGCCGCGAAAGCGGCAGGCCGTCTGCGAAAGCGGGGCCTCAAGGCGGTGGCGACCAGTACGTTGACGCGCCGGCAGTATTGGAAGGGGTCGTTAGTCGCTGGTCGTTCGTCGTTGGGGTTCGGTTCTGGGGTATGATTTAGTGGCGAGCGAATTGAGCTTGCATCTTGATTGATTGTGCATCTTGGGCCGTCGACTAATGGTAGGTCAAGTGCCTTTGGAGCACTTTGTCTAGGTTCGAATCCTAGCGGCCCAGCCAAGAACCAGGTGTCAGGTGGCAGGTGTCAGTAAGACCTTGTCGCATCTGTTCGCTGAGGCCTGAGAACTAAGACCTGAGACCTCAACTATGGCCACAGTTGCGACGACCACTGCCGAGAAGGCGACTACGGAAAAAAAGCCGATCGTGGACGAGAAAACGGAACGTAAGCCGCAACGCGCCCGGGTCGACGACAGGTTTAAAGTTTTCTGTGGAACCGCTAACGAGGCGCTCTGCGAAGAGGTCTGCCACTTTCTTGGACTGACGCGCGGACAAGCCCAGGTTACACGCTTCAATGACGGCGAAGCGTATGTGCAGATCCAGGAGAACGTGCGCGGGGCGGATGTGTTCGTGATGCAGCCCACGTGCCAGCCGGTGGACATGCACCTGATGGAACTGCTGTTGATGATGGACGCGCTCAAGCGAGCTTCGGCGCGACGCATCACGGCGGTGATTCCTTACTACGGATATGCCCGACAGGATCGCAAAGACAAGCCGCGGGTTCCGATTTCGTCGAAGCTGGTGGCTGACCTGCTGACTACAGCAGGCGCGGATCGCGCGCTGGTTGTGGATTTGCATGCGCCCCAGTTGCAGGGATTTTTTAATATTCCGGTGGATCACCTGTTCGCTTCGCCGGTGCTGGTGGATTACTTCAAGAAACTGGAACTGCCGAACCTGACAGTGGTTTCGCCGGACGCTGGCGGCGTGGAACGGGCGCGCTTCTTCGCGAAGAAGATGGACGCGGCGTTGGCTATCGTGGACAAACGGCGGGTCGAGATGAACGTGGCGGAAGTGATGAATGTGATCGGCGAGGTCGATGGCCGGACGTGTCTGATCATTGACGACCTTATCGATACGGCGGGAACGCTGGTGAAGGTGGCGCAGGCTCTGGTGCAAAATGGGGCGAGCAGCGTATATGCCTGCTGTACGCACCCGGTACTTTCGGGGGCGGCGGTGGAGAATCTTGTGAACTCTCCGATCACCGAGGTGGTTGTGACCGACACCATCCCGCTGAGCGAGGCGGCAAGTCGAGTCCCAAAGATCAAGGTGCGTTCGATTGCGGGGCTGATTGGACGGGCGATACAGTCGATTCACGAAGAGACATCGGTCAGCAGACTTTTTAGTTAGAAAGGTCGTTCGTCGATGGTCGATGGTCGTTCGGCAAGCGCTTTTCGATGCCGGGCTAGCTAACGACTAACGACTGACGACTAACGACCAACGACTACCGAGGACGGAAACGGAATTATGGCTACTGCAACGGATATCAGCATTCTGGAAGCGCAGAAGCGCGAACCGGGCACGAAAAATGCCGCGCGGCGGGTACGGGTCAGCGGAAAAGTTCCAGCCGTGGTATATGGCGCGGGCAAAGAAGCGGCTGCGGTCGCGGTCGATCCGCGGCAGGTTCTGCGGATTCTGAGGTCGGAGAGCGGGCACAACACGATTTTTGACCTGGCGCTCGACAGCGATCGCGTAAAGGCCATGATCGTGGACTGGCAGTTCGAACCGATCAAGGGAACCTTGCTCCACGTGGACCTGCAGCGTATAGCGATGGACAAGAGGTTGACGGTCACGGTTCCTGTCGTGTTGAAGGGCGAAGCGGCGGGCGTGAAGACGGAGGGCGGTATTCTCGAGCAATTGCTACGTGAGATCGAGATTGAGTGCCTTCCGTCGGATATTCCGAAAAACATCGAAGTGGATATCAGCCACCTTGTGTTCGGCGTCGAAGTGCGGGTGAAAGACCTTCCGCACAACGAGAAGCTGAAGTTCCTGACCGAAGAGAACCAGATGATCGCGCACATCACCACGGTGAAAGAAGAAGTGGTTGCGGCTCCGGAAGTGGTTGCGGACGCGGCGGCAACTCCGGCTGAACCCGAGGTCATTAAGAAGGGCAAGCAGGAGGCCGAGGGTGAAGGCGAGGCCGAGGGCGATGCCAAGGGCAAGGCTAAGCCTGAGAAGAGCGAGAAGAAGGACAAGAAATAGGTGCGAGCTGCGAGCCTCGAGCGACGAGCTAAGGGCCAACAGCTTAAAAGCCAAGAGCTAATTGCGTGAAACTGATCGTCGGTTTGGGCAATCCTGGAATCGAGTACCAGTTCACGCCGCACAATCTCGGGTTTTTGACGATCGATCGGATCGCCAACGACCTGGGGATCGAAGTCAGAAATCGCCAATGCCGCGCGCTGACGGCGCGGGCCACAATCGCCGGCGAGCCGGCGGTCCTGGCGAAACCGGAAACCTACATGAACCTGAGTGGGCTTTCGGTGCGGGAACTGGTGGCGGAACATCAGGTCGATGTGCAGCGGGACCTGATTGTGATTTACGACGAGCTTGACTTGCCGCTGGGCGCGATTCGCATCCGGCAGCGGGGGAGTTCGGCGGGGCACAACGGGATGGAATCGATCCTCGGGGCCCTGGGCACGGATGAGTTTTTGCGGATTCGGCTGGGAATTGCGCCGGATCGCAAAGTTGCGGACAGCGTGAAATATGTGTTGACGCCGTTTCGCAAGGCGCAGGAAAAAGTAGTGGACGAAGTTCTCGACGCGGCAGTGCAGGCGGTGGAAGTGATTTTGAAAGAAGGACCGGCGGCGGCGATGAATCGGTTTAATCGCAAGAATGAGCCGGGTGAGTGAGTGTTTCGTCGTTGGTCGATCGTCGTTAGTCGTTGGCGAACGCTCACGATTTGCGATGGATTCCGAA
This sequence comes from Terriglobales bacterium, assembly GCA_035260505.1. GTDB lineage: Bacteria > Acidobacteriota > Terriglobia > Terriglobales > Acidobacteriaceae > Acidiflorens. Next base: position 378 of record DATFVD010000197.1, on the reverse strand, counting down.
CGACTGAAGACTACTTAAAGACTAACGACCAGCGACTGTATTTTGGAGATAACGCATGAATCGTAACTATGAATTGATGTTCATCGTCCGGCCCGACATGGTGGAAGAGGATCTGAATAAGCTGATATCAACGCTCGAGTCTTCGGTGACGGCGGCGGGCGGAAGTACCAAGACCGAGGTCTGGGGCAAACGCCGTCTCGCGTACAGGGTAGGCAGGTTCAACGATGGCATCTTTGTGCTGATGATGATTGACGGCATTGGCGCGGTGGTGCACGAACTCGAACGCCGCCTGCGTGTGACCGAGCCGGTGATCAAGTTCCTCACCGTGCGCACCGACGAAGAACTGAAGCGGATCGACAAGATCAAGAAGATTCGCGA
>DATFVD010000196.1:0-3646 GCA_035260505.1 Terriglobales bacterium | reverse complement strand
TAACAGCGTTTCGATCAGCTTCTCGAGCAGAATCTCGCCCGAAACGGCCTGCGACATTTTGATAACGGTCGCGAGGTCCAGATGCTCCAGCGGCGCCTCGATGGTCGTGGTTGGAGCGGGTACAGATGGTGCCTCCCTGAGGTGCGGATATAACTTGTCGAGTTGCTGGACCTTCCCATCGGCTCCCCAGCGGAGGTAGCCGTACCGAGCGTCATGCAAATAGGCGTTTGCGATCCTTTCAAAACCACGCGCGCAGTAAAAGCGAGCGGCGAGCTCGTTGGCGATGGCCTCATTGTGGACAAAGCCGTTGTCGCGGGCCGAGCGGATGGCCCGTTCGTATAGGTGCTCGGCATCGAGCACGCGGCCTTCGATGCGAGCGATCTCAGCGCTCACCAGCGCCGCGCGGTTTGCAAAATTCTCCGGGCAATTCTCCGCCCATGTTTCGAGCTGCTGCTGATGTTCAGCCAGGACCTTTAAATGCTCGCCTCGGTTATCCGGCGTTGCGGAATCGGATAGGGCAGCCCGCGCTAGGGCGCTATAGAAGTGATACTCCGCAGATTCGAAAAATGATAGTGATGTCCAAAGCAACCGTTGCGCCTTCAGTGAAGCATCGACAGCCGAAGCATAGTCACCGGCAAAGAAGCGAGCTTGCAGCTTTCGGATCCAATACCAACACTCGGGCAGTGCTAATGCAGGGTGACTTGCCAAGTGGCGCTCGAATTGACACTCCTCAAACTCTCCCTCGTCAAAGGAACCGAATCTCGACGTCAGCCCACGAAGGGTCCGGATAAGTCCGAGCTGTGCGGTAATGACGTCACTGACCCGACTGAACCGAGCCTTCTGGGCAAACTCGAGAGCATGCTCAGCTTGACGCTGCACCTCAACCAGTGGATCGCCCGCCGCCAGCAAGTTTGTATTTAGGTTGTCGCCGCTGTACGCTGCGAGTGTTAGATCCCCGACTTTGTTTGCGGCCTCAAACGCGCGACGGATGAGGTCTCGGCAGGTACGGACATGTTTCGTCCATGGTACGACAAATTGGGCGAACCAGTGATAGGTGCGAGCCTGGAATCGATCCAACCCACGTTTCTCGACCAGTTCATAGCCGAGCTGACCGAATCGAAATCCAGCTTTGTAGTCGCCAAAGTGCGGTCCGGCTATCTTGCCGAAGAACACGTACGCGACGCATGAGCCGTCGCCATGGCCTCGTTCCAGGCTAAGATTAACTGCGCGACAGGCCGTCATAGCAAGAAGATTCGCCTGCGTCGCATGCAAAGCTGCAGGCAAGACCCTGGTCAGCACATCCAGAGTCGCGAGGGATTCTGGGTCGCTCATCAAGGGTAGGTCAATGAGCTCCTCGATCGTACGGCTCCCAAGGCTCATCCAGATGCGCTCGTATTCGCGTCGCGCTTCCGCTTCTGTCAGATGAGGCGACCAGTCGACGCCCAGATGCCGGAGGTAGTCGAGACAGGCGGCAACCGCGCGATCGGTCTGGTCAAGAGTCGTGTACAAATCGATGCGTAAGCACTCGACATTCGCTCGCTCCACTGTATTTGCCGCGCGGGATGAAAGCATCGTCAAGCGCTCCTCTGCAGCCACTAGCTCACCAGTCAGGAACTCGCATTCGGCCCGGTACAGTTCCAAGGCGAAGGAGAGCTCATGCCGGCGCGCCCAAGAGTCGCTCGCTAAAAGTGCTGTGCCAGCGGTGAGATATTTGAGCGCTGAGGTGTAAGCCGTAGAGGCCCTGGCGCGCTTGCCTGCCATAAGGTTGAGCTCAGCCAGTTGCTCACGTTCGTCTCGTGAGCTAATCAAGAGGGCCCCGCGGTTGAGTTGATTAACGATCTCGAAGACCGCCTCCTCAAGCCTCTCTGGGGGAGTGCGTGCCGTTAGCAGCCGCCCCATTCGAAGATGGGCCTCGGCGCGTAATTCTTCCGGGATCAGTGAATAGGCAGCTTCTTGGATGCGGTCGTGGACAAACTTATAGGAGCCGTCCAAACGCACAACGAACTCCAGACGCAGAGCCTCCCACAAGTCCGATTGGACCTTCTCTTCCGATGTCCCGTGAACGATGGAAAGCGTGTTGCTCTTGGCACTGTTTCCAAGACAGGCAAACTCTTTTAGTGTCTTCTGGGTTTCGAATGGCAGGCGGTTCAACTTCCCCACCATCAGGTCGACTACATTGTCGGTGTAGCCTTTGGCGTGAATGCGCGCGAGCTCCCAAGCCCATCGCCCCGTGCCATGGTCAAAGGTGAGCAGGCCCTCTTCGGCCAGCGCCGAAATAAATTGGATCGCGAAAAACGGGTTGCCTCCCGTCTTCTCGTGCACCAGGAGCGCCAGCGGCGCTACCCGGTCCGGTGAGCAGTGGAGCGAATCCGCGATTAATCCTTCCAGGTCTTCCTGGGCAAGCGGCGAGAGCGTGATCTCCCGCACGAGCGCGCCCGCCCCGTGGATCGCTTCCAGCTTGCGCATCAGCGGATGGGTGGCGTTGACCTCGTTGTCCCGGTAAGCGCCGATCAACAGCAAGTGCTGCACATCCGGCTGGGTCAGCAGATCCTCGATCAGATCGAGGGTGGCCGCGTCGAGCCATTGCAGATCGTCAAGAAACAGCGCCAGCGGATGCTCCGGTCGTGCAAATACGCCGATAAATCGTCGGAACACCATTTGGAAGCGACCTTGCGCTTCCCGTGGCGGAAGAACTGGGAGCGGCGGCGGCTCTCCTACGATCAGCTTCAATTCAGGAACCAGATCCACAATGAGCCGCCCGTTTGGACCTAACGCCTCACCAAAAGCATGCCGCCAGTTCTGCAGCTCGGCTTCGCTCTTACTCAGAAGGAAACGGATTGGGCCCTGAAATGCCTGAGCTAAAGTCGCATAGGGAATGTCACGCTTATACTGGTCGAATTTGCCCGACGCAAAGAGGCCGCGGGGCAGAACCAGCAATTTTTGGAGCTCATTGACGACGGAGGACTTGCCGATCCCAGAGTATCCCGAGACAAGCACCAACTCCGGCACGCCGCTGGCCACGACGCGCTCGAAGGAGGCAAGCAAGATATCGATCTCGCGCGCTCGTCCGTACAATTTCTCTGGAATCAATAGCCGGTCAGGAGTGTCGTGCTCGCCCAGCGCGAATTCGTTGACGCGGGAGTGAGATTCCCATTCTACCAGGCAGCGGCGAAGATCATTCTCAGCCCCGGCCGCAGTCTGGTACCGATCTTCCGCAGTCTTAGCCAGCAGCTTCATGATGATTGCAGAGACCGGCGGTGGAATCGTCTCAAATCGCTCGCTGGGCGGTACCGGCTTTCTCGCAATGTGACAGTGCACCCACTCCATTGGATCGGACGCCGTGAAAGGAAGATTCCCAGTCAGCATTTCATAAAGCGTAACGCCGAGGGCGTAGAGATCGCTCCGGCAGTCGACGCAGCGATTCATACGTCCAGTCTGCTCAGGCGCCATATAGGCGAGCGTCCCGGCGAGAAACTCGGGAGGTTCGGCCGACTGACGCTCGCGCGGAAGCCTCGAAGCGATACCAAACCCTCTTAGCCAGCACTGGCCTGTTACGGGGTTCACGAGGACATTGGCCGGCTTTATGTCCTTATGGATGACTCCGCGCTCGTGCAAGTGGTCGATCGCGGCCGAAAGGCTGACAGCC
>DATFVD010000195.1:0-2960 GCA_035260505.1 Terriglobales bacterium | reverse complement strand
GGCCGTTCACCGTGAACTTTCCCGAACCCGGACGCAGGAACACGCGCGCCACCGATTCCTTGCGCCGTCCCGTGCCGAGAAACCATGTCTGTGTGCCCGCTAGGGGCGTGCCCGTAGAACCCAATTTTCCTCCTCGCAATGAATGACCGCCCGGCAGTCATCTCGATACCACTCCGCGCAGCAGCAAATTTCCCCACAGCTGCTTTACGGATCAATCTCAAACTTCACGCCTGCTTATTCCCCGCTAAGGCACCACTTAGAAGGAACAGCTACGCGCGGAAAAAATATAAATCTCGCTTACAGCGAGACCGCTTGCGGCTTCTGCCCGGCGTGCCGCGCCAGACCTGCCGCATCTCGGTACACGCGCAACTTCTTCGCACGCCGCGCGCGCAGCTTGTTCTTCGGCAGCATGCCGAGAACCGCTTCGCGGATCATCCAGTCGGACTTCGACTCGCGCAGCCTCTTCGCCGGCACTTCCTTCAATCCGCCGGGATACCCGCTGTGCGAATAATAAATTTTCTGCTCGACCTTGTTTCCGGTCATGCGGACCTTGTCCGCGTTGATCACCACCACGTGGTCGCCCGAATCCAGGTACGGCGTAAAACTTGGATTGTCCTTGCCCATTAGCATGCGCGCGACTTTGGTCGCCAGTCGTCCCAGCACCACGCCGGTCGCATCCACCACAAACCAGTTCGCGCCCACTTTCAGCGCTTCAGCTTCTTCACCCTTGGCTACATACGTCCTCATTGCGCTCAGTCACACCTTTCCCTGTAGGGATAAACACTAATCTTATGGTCTGCTCCCAACTTTGTCAACGGAGAGTTCCACTTCCCCAATCCGTCAGTAAGGCAGCAGCAACCGGCGCACACGGTCCGAATTCTGGTTTGTTGTAGGCACGAGGCATTGCCAGAACCTCTTGGTTGAGGTTGCGCTAAGAGGGCGGGGTGCAGCGCCGATCGGTAAACCATCGGGCAACAGTTTTTCGAGGAGCCCTCCAACAGGGGCTCTGCAAATCCGTCGATAAGCTCACGCACCGCGGTTCGCGTTAGGTCTGAAGCGGTAGGAATCGCAGGGCTTCCAACCACAGGACGATCCCCTCCGCCTCCCGGGCCAGCCGCAAGCGCATCTGTCGAGCATGATGCACCAGCCGACCTGCCGTGTAGAAGATCAGAAATCGCAGCCGCTTCGGGCGGGCCCGCAATAAATCGGCGGGTAACGCCAAACGCTTCAGGGCCGTCAGCACGTTGTAGGAGATCACCGCCAGCCGCAGCCAGGCGGCGTTGGCCCCGAAGTATTTCGACGGCAGCACTCCGGTCGCCAACTCATTCTTCAGCACATCATGTACCCGCTCGATCGTGCCGGCTTTTTCTCGATGCCACTCGATCAGTTTTACCGGCTCCCAGTCCCAAATGTTGCTGAGCACGGCAAAGTGCAACACGCTGCTGCCGTCAGCAAATAATCCTCCCTGCCGCTTCCGCAACCGGATGGCCACGTAGCGCAGCGGTTTCGCCCCTTTCGGTTCCAGTTCCTCGTTCGAAACGAATACCACCTCGGCGCATTCCCGATCCACATCCGGCTCCGGCTTACCGTAAGCTTTCCATCCCGACTCCGGCACTTCCAGAATCGCCGCGTGCAACGCCTCACTCATCCGCGCGCTGACCGCAAAACCAATGAATCCCGCCGGCCCGTCTTCGCGTTTCTCGTCCAACAGCCAGCGCAACAACTTCTTCTCGTGGCAGGCGGAGTCGCCCCGATAGTAATAGCTCGTCACCGTTTTAGGTGCCGCCGCGAAGGCCGCTTGGGCCACCGTCAACGGAGCCATCTGCGCCGGCACATTCCCGTCGCGAAATTCGTCGGCCAGCACCACATCCATCTCTGCCCACACCGCCAGCATCGGTTGGTAGCCGCGCGATCCTTCGTACGTATACAGGGCCTCTCGTTTGCGGCTCTCGATAATCGTGGCATCTTGATCCACCGTGAAGATCTTCTGATCCGCACAGCGTTCCCCCAACCGCTGAAGCAGATCTCGATTGACTCGCCCCAGCCCCTCGAGCGCGCGGTTCTCTTCGGGAATGTAGGCCACCGCATCGGGCAAACGCCGCTGCTGCGCTTCCGCAATCTTTTCCTCTTCGTGAAAGGCGTTCAAAAACTTCCGCGCCGCTTCTGGAGAAGGCAGCTCATGTCCAACAAGCTCCGCCAACCCCGCATCGCTGCGCAGGTGTGCGAAATCGTCCACGCACTCTCCGCCCGCCGCGTTCAAAATCACAAAACTCTCGACGAACGTGGCTTCGTCGTAGCCCCGCTCTCGTTCCTTAACGGTCACGTGTTGCTGCACGCTGCCCGGCAGCCCCAGGGAACGGAACGCTTGCACCACCAGCGGAATCCCGCCCAGGGCGGTCAAGGCCTCTTCGAGTGGCTGGGGATCTACTTCGAACAGCAAAGGGGACTCGGTTGGTGAAGGCTTTGGCATTCGGCGCATGCCGGCCATCGTACGCGAATCGCGCACCTTACGGGTGCCGATTCCTGAGCACACGTGTTCTCTTGTCGTGGTCGCTTTTATGCCTATCCATGGGCCCTAACACTCTCTTCGCCACCCACCGAGCCATCAGACGTCATCGTTATCGACCGATCGGGGATCATGAAATTCCTAAGCATCTATAAGAGCGTTGAAAGGGGCGTTCCTCCTTCACAAGAGGAAATGTCCAAGATGGGGAAACTGATCGAAGAAGGCATGAAAGCCGGCTGGTTGCTCGGGACTGAAGGATGTCTGCCCAGCGCGCTGGGTGCGCGCGTTCGCTATTCCGACGGCAAGCATACGGTGACCGACGGGCCGTTCACCGAGTCCAAGGAGCTGATCGGCGGCTATTGGATGATCCAGGTGAAGTCGAAGGAAGAAGCCGTGGAGTGGGCCAAGCGCGCGCCGATGCTCGACGGCGACATCATCGAAGTGCGCCAGGTGC
>DATFVD010000194.1:0-4217 GCA_035260505.1 Terriglobales bacterium | reverse complement strand
AGAGTCCGCCGAGCACGCATTGCTCCCCGAGCTGACTGGGAAGCATCTGCGGTACTCCCCCGTTCTGGATCGGAAGTAGAGTGCCCCCGGGCGCAATTAACCGCACGAGGCTCGGCGCCACATCAATCGCGTCTTTCGCTTTCGTGGCCAAAACAATTAGGTCGAATGTCCCCGGAACGGAATATTCAACCAATGGAGCGACCGCTCCGGCTTCGGTAGACAAATCACCTCCGATGCCGGTGACGCGCAGGCCGGAGGCTTTGATCTCTTCTGCTGACGTGGCATTCCGGGTTGCAAGTGAGACAGAAGCGCCTACTGCCAGAAGACGCGCTCCTATGATTCCACCCAGTGCTCCCGCGCCAACAACCAGTGTTTTCATGAGCCCTCCAGATCTTTCCATCGTTGCCCCGAGCATGTATGTCGCCGACTTTGAATTTGATGACACGCCCTAATGGGTGTCGAGCCACTGCCGAATATTCGAGACGGTATCCTCGTAGAACGTCTTGTAAAGACCGTGCGATACGTAGGCGATATGCGGCGTCGCCAGTACATTGCCCAGCGTCCGGAAAGGGTGAGACGGAGGCAGCGGCTCAATGTCGAATACGTCGATCGCCGCGCCGGCGATTTGCTTGTTCTTCAGCACGCTGATCAAAGCTTGCTCTTCGACGATCGGCCCGCGCGACGCGTTGATCAACCAGGCTGTTGGCTTCATTCTCTCCAGCTCCGCGGCTCCCACCAGGCCGCGCGTACGGCTGCTCAACACCAAATGGATCGTCAGGATGTCGGCCCGCTCGAACAGCTGGTCCTAGGAAACCAGGATTGCGCCCGCGGCTTTGGCGGCCTCGGGCGTCATGTTCTGGCTCCAGGCAATCAAATTCATTCCAAAAGCGCTCCCGACCCCAGCGACCTGTGATCCAATCCGTCCAAGTCCCAGAACGCCCAAGGTCTTTCCACGGAGATCCGTGCCCACTGTTTGCTGCCAGCCGCCGGATCGGACGGAGTTGCTCTCCGTTACGATATGTCGCGCGGAGGCCAAGATCAGCGCCCAGGTGAGTTCGATCGTGGGGTCCGACCGATACCCCGTATGAACCACTGCGATACCATGATCGCCCGCGGCCGCGACATCGATCGACGCGTTTCCAGCTCCCGTCGAGGCAATGAGCCTGAGATTGGGAAGGCGCTCAATGACGTTGCGGGGCAGCGGGGTCCGCTCGCGCATAACACAAACGACATCAAAAGGCAGCAACCGCTCAATCACGGCGTCCGGATCGGCGAGGTGGTTCTGGAATACGGCGATGTCCGCTCGATCGCGGAGCACCGACCAATCCGCGGTCTCAAGCGCCACATTTTGGTAATCGTCTAGAACGGCGATCTTGTGCTTCTTCATTGGGGTCCATCCTGCGGTGATTGATGCAGCCCATCGCATCGCGCGACGAAGGGTCGGTCTACCAAATCGTCAGTCGATGTTAGGGCTTAACATTGGCTTTCGCACCCCGGTCGAGTGCCAAGAGGAAGTCGACGGACGGGAATCTTTCCTTCATGGCGCTAATCAGGCTGTCGGAATCTTTGGCTTTTGTGAGTTCTTCATCGAACACTAGCAAATAGTTTTCCGTAAAATCAACGGCGCTACTCGCATCAAGGGGAGCCCCAACCTTGCTATGTCCAGGGATAACTACCGAAGGTTTCAATTCTCTGATTCTATTTATTGAGTTCAACCATTTCCCTCTAGCTTTACTGTCCGTTTCTGCGGTGTAAACATGCATGTTGTTGAACAAAACGTCGCCGGCAATCAGAATTCTCTGTCCAGGAATCCAAAGCATCGTGTTTTCATCGGTGTCGCCTTGGACGTCTTTAAGGAGCTCTATTTTTGAGTTCTCAAACTCAATAAAGTCGCCGTCGAATTTTTCGATAGCAACAACGTGAGAGGTTGCACCTGAGCCCAAGATCTTTTTCCATTTATCTACTTTCTCTTGATAGACCTTGCTGATTCGGTCCGTTACCGCAGAATTTGCGATAATCCTCACTCCCGGGTACGCCTCCTTAAAAACCTCGAGACCAAGAAAGTGATCGGCATGCTCATGGGTAATGTAGATGATAGACAGCGGCTTTTTAGTCGCGTTGATTTCCTGTAGTACTTTTGCAGCGCTGTTTTTTGTCAGCTGCGCGTCGACCAGCATCACTTCATGTTCTCCCTCGATAATCACGGAGTTAGTCCAAAACTGATCGTCGGGGGAGGTGCACACCTTGATTGAAAAACCGCGCTGATCACCTGCAAAGGCAATTGGACCCGAAATTAGGAATAAAAGACTGATCACCGCTGTACTCCGCAGCATTACTGCTTCTCATTCCATATCGATCGGTAGATACCACCGGTACCCAGCTATATCCGCTCCCCTCTTTGCGCAAGCGACCCAGGGCAGGAAATGGCATATGCGGCCCCGCGATCAAAACATCCTCGCGCGCGAGCTTAGGCAGCAATTGATGCCGCGTCGCCGCAGCCGCATTCTGGTCGATGTCGAAAACCGCGGTGACCTCGGGATGCTGCAGCTGGACACGCTGTGCGTGGATGGTGTCGCCCCAAAACAAGATCTTTTGTCCTTTTGACGAAAATTCATAGCCGGTATGTCCCGGGGTATGACCAGGCAGCGGGACGAGTTGCATGCCGTCGACGATTGGTTCGGAGCCACTAAATGTGTGCCACTTACCGGCTTTGATGTACGGCGCTGCGATGGCTTGCGCACTCTGGAAGAATGGTTGCGCGTCCTTCGGCGCGTTAGCAGCGATTTCCGGCGACAGCCAAAAGTCGCTTTCGGCCTTCGCGACGTAAACATCGGCATTTGGAAAGACACGCTTTCCGTCCTGAGTGGTCAGTCCGCCGACGTGATCGGAATGGAGGTGTGTGACCAAAACGATGTCGACTTCTTCCGGCGTGTAGCCCGCGCTGCGGAGGCTGCCCACCAACCGCCCGAGTGCTGCCCCACCCCACCAGGTGCCGGCACCTGCATCGACGAGGATTAGTTGCTTGCCGGTGCTTACCAGGAAGTCCTCATCGGAGACATCCAGCAGCGCGGATCTTCGCGCAGTGCCTCTACGACACCATCCATCGTAGCCTTCGTTCCGTTCAGCCAGTCCGCATCGAATACGCCGTGACCATCGAATAGGGCCGTCACTTCGAGGTCCCCGACTTTCAGTCGGTAGAAGCCCGGCGCCTGATCACGATGCTGGTGTGGGGCAGCCAGAGCTGCGTTCGGAACGGCGACAAGGCCGGCCAGCGCTGCGAGGAGAACGGCGGCGAAGCGCGTCAAATTTCTCTTGAACACGTTTCTTGTCGTCTGTGCGGAGAGTTCCACTGCTTTGTCGATGCTTTTCATTGGTATGTATCCCTGTTCTGAGTTTGAATTCGGCTCTGATGTTGCATTTGGGCTCTTGCAAGCGGATCAGTCGAGCGACCCACCTTCTTCCAGTCTGGTTGCATGATCATGAACACGACGTTCGGTGCTGCGAGCTTCATCGCGGGGAGATGCGAATTCTACTACTTCTCCGTTGAGACGGAACCATTCGCTGCTTGCTCAATGAGAGAAGCAACGGCGCGTGGCTGCGACACGTAAATCGCATGGCTTCCCTTAACTTCGACAACTTTTGAACCGGCGCGTTTCGACATGGCCCGTTGAGCGTCGGGAGGAATCATTTTGTCCTCCGGAGAAACGAGGTACCAACTGGGCTTGGATTTCCACGCTGGTTCGCTCGCCATTCCGCTGAGTGCCTGCACGCCCCATGGAACCTGAGAATCGGCCATGAAAGCGGCCAAACCAGGATTTACATCGGCGGCGAACGAGGCCGCGAACTTGGACCGGTCCAGAGAAAGGAACCCGTCCTGCGGCGGTAGGATTGGCGGTGCTGGCGCCCCCGGCGGAGGATTCTTGATCAGCGTTTCCACTGACTCGCCCCTGTCGGGCGCAAATGCGGCAACATAGACAAGCCCCACCACCTTGGGGTCGGTACCCGCTTCCGTAATCACGACGCCCCCATACGAATGCCCGACAAGGATAACTGGGCCATCCTGCGTGGCAATGACTCTCTTTGTTACGGCCACGTCGTCGGCGAGCGAGAGAGTGGGATTCTGCACGATGGTAATGTTGTAGCCTTTCTTCTTCAATGTGTTGTAGACGCCTTCCCATCCCGAGCCGTCCACGAAACCGCCGTGGATCAGCACTATG
>DATFVD010000193.1:0-2996 GCA_035260505.1 Terriglobales bacterium | reverse complement strand
TCCGATGACGATGACGATGACAGTAGCAAGCGGCGGACAGTAGAGATTGGCGGGCATTGGGCGAGCATTCGCTCGCCCGACCCGGACGAATGCGTCCGGGCCACGTTTTTTATTTCACCCGCCCACTCCCAGCAGATCCTCTTCCGCCAGCAATTCCAGTTCAATCCATCCTTCCACCGGCAACGCATCGACCGGCAGCTGGTTCTGCCACAAGCTGAATCGCAAGCGCAGCCGGGTAGTCAGCAGATCCGAGCTTTTCGGTCCGCGCACCTTGTCAATCTCCAGCGGAGCCGCAAGCAGCCACGTGAGCGGCAGACGAAACTCAAAATTCCGGACGAGCACCACCCGCGTCATGTCTCCCGGATCGGTCGAATCAGCCACCGCCTTCTCTTTGCCGTCCGTCACTTTCCATGACTGTATCCGACCTCCATCTACCGTCACACCCAACCGCAGTTCGCGCCGTGGCTTGGCCGCATGGTTGGCCCACGACTCCAGATTCACCACCACTTCGAATGCGCCTTCCGGCACTTTGCCGGCGAAATCCAGCCGCCCGTAAACATACTGCTCGTCGATGCCGGCAAAAACTTCATCCATGAGAAACTGCTTGCCGTGCATAGCGCCGGAGCGTTGGTCAGCCGTGTAACACGCCGCCCCCATCCATTCGAAGTAGCGCACCATGTCGCCTGAGACTCGCGGATGGATATAGGCCGTCTGCGGCGTGAATGAAGGCCGCGCCACTTCTCCGGTGATCGGCTGCGCCAGATAATCCGGTGGAGTCCCGCCCAGCGCCTGGTAAACATTCGACAGATGTTTGCGGTAGAGTTCGTCAAAATCGCGATCGTTCGCCGAGTGGTGCTCCGGCCCGTACCACCAGTTCCAGTCGCTGCCCTCGGCGATCAGGATCTCTTCAAACGCGAGCTTGCGTTGTTTCTCGGTTGCACCCGGCGCGGCCTGCGCATAGAAATGGCGCGCGTGATACAGGTAGTCCCAAGCCCTGTTGTCCTCAGGTGCTCCAATCCAAACGTTAAAGTTCGCGTTGATCCACGAGCCCGGCACCAGCGACTTCAAATGACTGACGTTCTTGTGCCGCGCAATCGCCTCCGTCACCGTCACCGCTTCAATCCCCGGATCACTCTGCAGTGCGTCATAAAATCTCCGCAGAAATTCCCGCCCCGAATGCGGGTAGTATTCCCAGGCATTCTCGCCGTCCAGAATAATGGAGACCACGGCATCTTGCCCATTCGCAATCATTGGTTGCGCCGATTCCTTAATCTTGTGGATGAGGTTATTGGCAGCCTCTTGCGGCGGCATTCCCGAATATACGAATCCGATCAGGTCTGAGAGTGTATGGTCGCGGAAAAGCAGATTCATCGTGCTATCAGCATTCTCGTAGCGATAAATTGTGTACAGCCGTTGCGCCCCTTCCGAATTCAGATAACCATTTCCGTCACGCGGGAAACTTACCCCCAGACTCCTTCCCAGCACGCCTTCGTCGGTCGCCATCCACTGCGCTCCCAGCCGGTGCGCAATCGTCAATGCCTCTTCGGAAACACTGCCCTCCGACGGCCACACCCCTTGCGGCCGCAGCCCAAACACCTTCTCGTGCAGATCCAGTCCGCGCAGCAACTGCTCCCGAGCATCCTCAGGATGGCGATAGCGGTACTGCGGCAAGGCCAATCCCGGCGAAGAAACCGCCCCCGCCTGCGTGTCGCATACCAGCGGCAAAATAGGATGATAAAAAGGCGAAGTCGAAATTTCGATCAGGCCCTTCTTTGCCGCCTCCGCATGCGCCGGCAAAACCCGGCCCAGCAGTTCGCGCTCCCGCGCAATCACAAACCGCTGGTCTTCGAGCGTGTAGTTCCGGCCTTTGCGGACCAATTCCGCAACGTCCGTCTCCGCCAGAAAATATTCATCGAACCATCCAATCTGCGACAGCACCTGCAAGTCGGTGAAATCCTGAGGCTGAAAATATTTCTCCGCCCTTTCGGGTGAATCTCCCGCCCCGCGAAATTTTTCCCACAGCTCGCGGTACCGCGGATAGCGCCCGATTACGTTTACCGGATTCGCCTGAAACAGGTATTGCAGCGCGAACCGCCGCTCCTCCAGCGTCAGGTCTTTCGCGGGCTTGCTCGCAACCTGCAGAAAGGGGTCCTGAGCGTCGCCTGAAACATAATCCTGAATCTGCGTAATCAGCGAGGGCACCAGATTGAACGTCTGATGCACCTGTGGGAACTCGTCGAGCAACTTCACCATCCCGTAGTAATCTTTCAAAGCGTGGAGGCGCGTCCAGGGCAGGCGATACTGTCCCGTCACCAGATCTTTATAAAACGGCTGGTGTTGGTGCCACAGGACGACAACGCGCAGTTGAGCCATGAATTTTTGCTTCCACTCAATACATCGGCGATTTGTCAGTTTAATTCATTGCCCTAGCCGGTGGAGCGCCGGGCGTCCCCGCCCGGCCACCCCACTGCCGGACAAGCGGACGGCATTACAATAGTTCTCCGATGAAAACCGTCCGCCTGCTGATCCTTTTATTTCCACTAGCAGTTTTCGCTCAGCCCCGCCCGAAGTCGGATCTAGTCGCTGCCGCCCATAAGGCTCTAGCCGTCGTCTCCGGTCAACTGCGGATGCCGGGACTGGAGCGCCCCGTCAACGTTCTGCGCGATCGCTGGGGAGTTGCCCACATTTACGCACAAAACCAGCATGACCTGTTCTTTGCCCAAGGCGCAGTCGCTGCCCAGGATCGCCTATTCCAAATGGAACTCTGGAAACGCGCCGGCCAGGGACGCCTCGCCGAAATTCTCGGCCCGTCGGCGCTACCCAGAGATGTGAACGCCCGCGCCCTGCGCTATCGCGGCGACATGCAGGCGGAATACGAAAGTTACGCGCCCGACACAAAGGCAATCCTGACCGCATTTACCAACGGCATCAATTCCTATATCGCCAGCCTGACCGCTCCCGGCGGCCCCGGCTTGCCCCTCGAATTTCAACTCGCT
>DATFVD010000192.1:0-6073 GCA_035260505.1 Terriglobales bacterium | reverse complement strand
GCGGTAAGCCGCGAGTGCGTCTTCCGGCTTGGTATTTTCCAGCAGATGCGCGAGTGCGAGCCAGGCGCGGGCTTGACCTTCTTCGACGTGGTCCGCGGGCTTGAGGCCGGTGGCAGCGCGCAGAAAACGCTCAGCCTCAGGGCTGTTGAAGCGGACGAGCATCAAGCCCAGGTTCAGGTTCGTCTCGAATACTTGGGGCTTGGCGGCGACCGACTGCCGGTAGGCATGGATCGAGTCCTCAACGCGGCCCAGACGATTGAGAGCAAATCCGAGATCGAACCATGCCTGATAGTTCTTGGGATCTTTATCGATAGCCTTTTTCAGCAGCGTTTCCGCGACGGTGAAATCATTTTTCTGGATGGCATCTTCGGCCAGCGCGATTTCCGGTGGCGTGTCATCGATGCGTTCCTTGTAATGGCGGATGGTGGTGCGCGTTTGCGCAAAGGTACAGGTGGTTAGGGCAATGACCAGGATCGCGTTTGCAACCGTGCGATTCATGCGTGCGCCGCTGGCGCCGGGCGAGGGCGGCCGGCTCTCCACAAGGATTCTACCGATCGCCATGGCGTGCGCCGTTCCCATTCAAGACTCGCTTCAGGTACTGTCCAGTGTATGAATTTCTCAGCTCGGCGATGGCTTCGGGCGTCCCGAAGCCGACAAGGTTCCCACCGCGATCGCCGCCTTCCGGACCGAGATCGATGACCCAGTCCGCGGTCTTGATCACTTCAAGATTGTGCTCGATGACGACGATCGAGCCTCCTGCATCGATTAGACGGCGGAAAGCAGAAAGTAGTTTGCTGACGTCGTCGAAGTGCAGGCCAGTGGTAGGCTCATCGAAAATATAAAGCATGCGGCGCTTGCGCCTGGGACCGTCACCACCCTCCGCGGGTCGGCTGGACGGACGCGTTCCGGGCTGAAGGTGCGCGGCCAACTTCATACGCTGCGCCTCTCCCCCGGAGAGCGTGGTCGCGGACTGGCCGAGACGCAGGTAGCCGAGGCCGACTTCGTCGAGCACGCGCAATTTTTCCGTAAGCCGGGGAACGTCCGCGAAAAACTTTAGCGCTTCGCGAATCGTGAGGTCCAGAACTTCATGAATGTTTTTGCCCTTGTAGTGGACATCGAGTACTTGCGGCTTGTAGCGAGTGCCCTTGCATTCGTCGCAGATCAGCTCCACGTCGGCCAGAAACTGCATTTCGACTGTGACCGTGCCGTCCCCCTGGCAGTTATCGCAACGCCCGCCTGGCACGTTAAAAGAGAAATGTCCCGCGGGGAAGCCGCGCTTCTTCGCTTCCGGCAACGAGGCAAATAGTTCGCGGATGATGTCGAAAGCCTTGATATACGTCACCGGATTCGACCGCGGAGTGCGGCCGATGGGTGATTGATCGACGAGGACGACCTCGTCAAGAAAATCCTCGCCTTCGATGCTGTCCCACAAAACCGCACCGGCGCCACCGCCATTGGTCTGCCGCTTGGCCGTGGCCAATGCCTGATAGAGAACGTCGTGCAGAAGCGAAGACTTTCCCGAGCCGGAGACACCCGTGATAGCCACCAGCATGCCGAGCGGGATTTCAAGATCGATGTGCTTCAGGTTGTGCGCGCGGGCGCCGGTGATGCGGAGTTTGTGCGAACCGGGCTGGCGGCGTCGCGCAGGAATCTGGATATGAAGCTCGTCGGCGAGGTAACGGCCGGTGAGCGAGTGCGGCATCCTGATGATCTCGTTGTAGGTGCCTGCGCCGACGACTTTCCCGCCATTTTCTCCGGCGCCAGGGCCGAGGTCGAGAATGTGGTCCGCCGCGCGCATGATATCGGGATCGTGCTCGACCACGAGGATGGTGTTTCCCAGATCGCGCAGGTCATACAGGATCTTGATGAGCCGGTGCGTATCCCGGCTATGGAGGCCGATGGAAGGCTCGTCGAGCACGTACAGGGTGCCGACCAGACGCGAGCCGAGAGAAGTTGCAAGCTGAATGCGCTGCGCTTCACCGCCCGACAGCGTCGAGGCAAGACGGTCAAGCGTCAGGTACTCGAGGCCCACTTCGTTGAGGAAACGCAGCCGCTCCCGAAGCTCGATAAGCAGCTTGTCAGCAATCGCGGCTTGTTGCGTAGAGAGCTTAAGTTGATCGAAGAAGCGGGCTGCCTCTTCAACCGTCATATTGCAGACCTGGCAGATGTTTTTGCCATCGATCTTTACCTGGCGCGCTTCTACGCGGAGGCGGGTCCCCCCGCAAGCGGAGCAAAGCGAGTATCCACGATAACGGCTGAGAAAGACGCGGACGTGCAGCTTGTACTTCTTGCGCTCGAGATGCTGAAAGAAGCCACGGACGCCACCGAAGCTGCCGTCGCCATTGGAGTTGCCGCCAATTACCAGTTTCTGGTGCTCGGCGTCGAGTTGATACCAGGGCACGTCGAGCGGAATCGCCGCCTGCCGCGCGAAGCGCTTCAGTTCTGTGAACAGAGTCCTGTACTTTGGCTTGGTCCAGGGCTCGATCGCACCTTCATTCAGGGTCTTGCCTTTATCGGGGATGACGAGGTCGAGATCGAAATCGATAGTATTGCCGAAGCCCTGGCAGCGCGGGCAGGCGCCATAAGGATTGTTGAATGAAAACAGCCGCGGCTCCGGCTCTTCGTAGGGGCTGCCATCATTCTTGCACTCGAACCGATGAGAAAAACGCAGGCGCTGAGGAGTTTCGCCATCGGGTGCAGCGGTTTCAAAAATGACTTCGCCCGCTTCGCGGTACCCGATCTCGATCGCATCGACGATGCGGGATCGCTGGTCGGCGGAGACGACGAGGCGGTCCACCAGACCAAAGACCGGTTCGGAAAAATTAATGTCGAGCAGCGATTCCGGAGTCGAGAATTCGAAGACCTGGCCATTTTGAAAGAGCCGGTTGAAGCCGCGCCTGCGCAGATCGAAGAGGCGCGCCTTAATCGCGTCGGAGGGCAGATTGGACTCGGCCGGCTTTTTCCTTCCGCGAGCTTTCCTGGCGCTTTTCTCTTCCGGGGACGGTACGTGTGACTGAATCGGAAAGAACACATTCAGTCGGGTGCCGTCGCCCAGCGTGAGCAAGCGGTCGGCGACTTCGTCCACCGAATCCTTTTTCACTTCCTGGCCGCAGAGCAGGCAGTAGGTGCGTCCGACGCGGGCGAAGAGCAGGCGCAGGTAATCAAAAATTTCAGTTGCTGTGGCGACGGTCGAGCGCGGATTGCGTGTGGAGTTCTTCTGCTTTATGGCAACTGCAGGCGCGATGCCGTCGATCAGATCAACGTCCGGCTTCTCAATCCGCTCCAGAAACTGGCGTGCATATGCGGACAGCGACTCGACGTAACGCCGCTGGCCTTCAGCATAAATCGTGTCGAAAGCAAGCGAGGATTTGCCCGAACCGGAGACACCGGTGACGACGGTCAGAGCGTTGTGCTCGATCTCAAAGTCAATGTTCTTGAGGTTATGAACCCGGGCCCCTCGAACAACAATGCTGTCTGTGGACATCTTCCCCTGGCACTGCAGATGGAACAAAACTCGCGACCGAATCTTTCTATTATAGAGGGTGGTCTAGAAAGCGGGGTCGATGGGAGGCCGAGCATGATCGGAGACGGGCAAGCCCCGTGTCTACAAGAGGGTTCGCGCCGCCAAAACGGGGCAGAGTCGCGTCACCACACCAGCGACTAACGACCGGCTACCACCTTAATCCGCCACGAACGAGAGGAGGATCAGGATGTAAATCCAGAGCCCCGTCATGCAATGCCAGTACCAGGATGCTACGTCTACGACGATGCGGCGAGCTTCGACCGGACGATGCAAAACAGCCGCCACATTGGCAAACATGAGAGCCAGCACGCCGCCAGCCAAGTGCAGTCCGTGCATTGCAGTGAGAATGTAAACGAAGGAACTGCTGGTGCCGCCGGCGAGGTGAAAGCCTCTGGCGGAAAGCTTGCTCCAAACGAAGAGTTGCCCGGCAAGGAACAGGAGACCGAGAACGGTGGTCAAGGCAAGCCAGGGGAAGTGGCGCTCGTCGCCCAGCGAGACGCCTGGAATCGATTGCACCGGGGCGAGCGCGGCTTCTCGCGTGATTTCGCGCCGCGCCAAGTCGATGGTGATGCTGCTCACGATAAGGACGGCTGTATTGACGAACAACAAAATCCAGGGCAATCGGACCGGAACCCACGTTCGCACGTACGACGTCTGGCTCACATCGAGACTCAGGAATCCGCGCCGGATGAGGTAGACGGCCGTAAAAGAAACGAAGAGCATGAGGATGGGCGTCATGGCGACGGCGAGCCCCATCCGAGCGCGACGCAAGCGCTCGCCATAATTAGGCAGAGAGTCGGGTAAGCTGTCGCCGCGATCGCGCCCGCGGCCGTCATCACCTCCGCCGCTACCTCCGCCGGTACGGGGCGGGAGCGAGGCGCCGTGGCGGCCAGAGTCGCGCGTTGAGATGGGCGTCACGCGGGGCATCTCCACGGATCGCTTCGTAAGCCGAGCTCGGCATCACCGCCATTAGAATCGCGAAGATTAGAACGGACTTGGTTAGAATCGATGAGCATGCCGTTCTCTGCTTCTTCTAATTCTGATGCCGATTCCGACGCTGAACGCGAGCGCTGGAACCAGAAATATCGGGTGCCCGGCTCGTCGCCATCGATGGCTCCCGATCCATTCTTGCCTCGCGCGTTTTCGGAATATGTTCTGCCCCTGTTTCCCCACGGAGGCAGCGTGCTCGACCTCGCGGGAGGAGCCGGACGGCACTCGATCTGGCTGGCGAAACAGGGTTGGGAAGTCACGCTCATTGATATCTCCGAGACCGGAGTTGAACAGGCACGGCTGAACGCCGGACCACTCGCGTCCCACATTCACTTTGTAGTAGATGATCTCACTCACTTCAAAGCTGCGCAAACGCAGTTCGAAGCGGCGTTCGAAGCGGTGATGGTGTTCTTCTACCTGGAGCGGAGACTATTTTCAGAAATGGTGAAGGCGGTGCGACCGGGGGGACTGCTTCTCTTCAAGACGTACACCCTGGCGCAGGCGAAGCTGCCGGGCGGTCCGAAGAACCCAGCGCACTTGCTCGAGCAAGGCGAACTTCTACGACTCGCGGACGGTTTGAGTGTATTGCATTACCACGAAGAGATGGCAGAGACGGCGACAGCAGAGTTGGTGGCGAAAAGGGAAAGGTGACCTGAGGCCATCGGGTTCGGCTCGTGAGGTTCAGTCCGGGCGGGTTCGGTATGTGACGTTGCAACTTGCACAGGTTCGAATCTAAACTGTGATGGCCGGATTGATCGGCGAACGGTAGTTCGACTCAGGCGAAAGTGGCGGAATTGGCAGACGCACCAGACTTAGGATCTGGCGGGGCAACCCATGGGGGTTCGAGTCCCCCCTTTCGCACCATTCCTTTCTTTTCCTTTCTTTTCTGCTCGTTCCAGTGGTGCAAGTTCTTCGCTTTAAGCCCCTTGGCCTGAAACATCTGCTGTCCGAAGATTCGCTCTTCTGCATCGAGCGCCCTGCCGCCAGTCCCTAATCAGCAACGGAGCCTCCCTCGAAGCGGTGTTGCTCCGGTTAATGCCTACATTGAGTACTGTATCGAACAAAGACCTCCAGTATGCGACCCTTGCAATATTCCTATCGCTTGGGACGTTCGATATTGGTGCCATCTCGTCGTCTGGAAGATCGAATCCGCGAATTGTGTGCCACAGCTGTGGCCACGGATGACCCTGCGAATTTTAACGAAGTAATGCGACAACTCAGGGAATCACTTCGCGAGCACGCGAACCGCCTGAGACAATTAGCGGCCCGCAAACTGCGCCCGGAAGTACGCGATCGTCCCTGAAAGCGGACGGATTCAGGCGAGATACACTGTTTTCAATTGCCAATTTGCTGGCCTCTGATGCGTTCATCTTTCGCGCCGAGAAGGCGGCTTAGCTCCTCAATAAACTGTAGGAGCCTGTTGCGATCCTGCTCCGCTGCGATGAGAGAGCAGAGTTCACGAATACGATCTTTGTCGGCCTCTTTCATCATCATGGTCATGATCATGACCTAGCTAAAAGCAGGTATGCTGCCGAAGCGCCCCTCCGCGCTTGTGAATCT
>DATFVD010000191.1:0-3466 GCA_035260505.1 Terriglobales bacterium | reverse complement strand
CGCGCACTCGAAGGATGTTTACGCGACGGATATTTTTCTCCGCATCGTACCCACAGCAAACGGCTCATCTCCATGCCCGCGGCCGCCGCTGACGCGGGATCGAAGGCATCGCTCGCATCCACCAGCGCGCAAACTTCTCCTCTTTGGGTAGCGCGGGCCAGCGCGAGAAGCAACACACTGGTCCTTCCCGATGAGGCCGTGCCGCAGATTTCCGTAAGGCAACCGCGAGCGAGGCCGCCGGTCAGCAAGTCCAGTTGCGGAATGCCGCTCGAAACCATTTCCGGCGCTGGGCGCACATCGAGGCGGGAAGCGGGAACGATGGCTGCCAGCTTGGGGATGGCGCCTACGTGAGCCAAAATCTCCGCGGTCTTCTTCTTTGCGGTCGAGTTCTTTGCGGTCGAGCTCGGTGGAGAAGATGGCGGAGAAAAAATAAAAGGGCGGCCTGTGGCCGCCGATGAAAAAACCGGAGAGGCAGACATAATTCCTCGGTATTGTCAGGGAACGCAAAGGGCAGGGTCAGCCCAGGCGAAGTCTTTATGTATGTTCGCTTTTTGTTCGCCTACACGAGTATCCCTCTCCGCCACTCCGTTGTCAAGTTGGTTCAGTCCCTATCAGCAGCCAGAAACTGCAACTTAAAGATTCACAATGCTTTGCGAATAATTTTTCGCGACGAAATCGTACCGCAAAAACGCTGGCTCACGGTAAGCCCACCAGAACTTTGGCGAGCACGAGCTTTTGTTATAATCGGACTTCGTTGCAATCCACCCGAGTGGCGCTATCGTCTAGGGGTTAGGACGGAAGATTCTCAATCTTCAAACACGGGTTCGATTCCCGTTAGCGCTACCAAAGTTAACCGCAAGGGCGTCCTTTTAGAATTGGAAATCAGAGCAGAGGAGTCGATGGTCGCGCACGTTATTCCCGAGCCTATCCGGCGGAAGGGTCCCGCTTTAGTTCTCATTGCCCCGATTTTCTTTCTGCTCTTTTTCTTCTGCTGGCCATCTTTGGTATTGGCGCAGGAGAGTCCTTACATCGTTACTTACAACCACTACCTCGAAGAGCCCGGCAGTCTGGAGGTGGAGTATTTTTCTACTTTTGGCACACAGCGCGGCGGCGACGATTTCCATGCCTTTTTTGCGGAATTTGAATACGGCGCCACCGCATGGTGGACGACCGAGTTGTATCTGGACGGCCAGACGACCTTCCACGACAGCACCGTGTTTACGGGATTTCGATGGGAGAACCGGTTCCGTCTGCTGCAGCGCGAGCATGTCGTCAATCCGGTGCTCTATGTCGAGTATGGGCAAATCAGTGGGGCAGACAAGATTCTGAAGGAAGTCGAGGGTCACGATGTTGAGTCCGACTTCAACGATTCGAACGCCTCATTGAGGAAGGAGCACAAGCACGAGTTGGAGTTCAAGCTTCTGCTTTCGAGCACATTCAAGGGCTGGAACGTCGCCGTGAATCCCATCGTCACCAAGAACCTGTTGCCGAGCGAGTCGTGGGAGTTCGCGTACGCCGTCGGTGCAAGCCGTCCGCTTGTGCTTAAGGCTTCACCGAATCGCTGCAATTTCTGCCTGGAGAATTTTGTCGCCGGAGTCGAAATGTACGGCGGTCTAGGCAACACACAGAGTGCAGGGTTACACGACACGTCTCACTACCTTGCACCCGCGCTTGCGTGGAATCTTCCGTCGGACTGGACTCTTCGTCTTTCGAGCGGCATTGGTCTGAACGACAGCAGCCATCGGCTTCTATTGCGCTGGGGGATTTCGCGTGAGTTCTCCGGCTTTGGCGAGATGGTCCGGCGGTGGTTCGGGGGCCAGCGATGAAAGGGCTCTTCGCCTTATTTCGTACTGCCCGAGGCATTGGTCCTGCGATCGGCATCGTGGTTGTTGTGGGCATTTTCGTGACTTCAGGAGGCCTCGCGCAGGAGAAGGATGCCGGGGCGGGCAAGATCAAGCAATCAACTTATGCTGCGCTTGGCGAAGCTCCTGAAAAGGCGCGTGTGAAGAAAAACCCTTTCGAAGGCGAGGCTGGGGCTATCGCGGTAGGGGCGAAACTCTTTGAACAACACTGCGCCGAGTGCCATGGAAGAAATGCGGGGGGCACGAAGAAGGGCCCGAGCCTCCTGCGGGAAGAGGTGCAACAGGCCACGCCCGGCACTCTGTTTTGGATCCTGACCAACGGAGTTGTCCGCCGGGGCATGCCGGTCTGGTCGAAGCTGCCGGAACAACAGCGGTGGCAGATTGTTACATTCCTGAAGTCGGTGAACTCACAATCAGAGAGTTTGCAATCAGCGAAACCTGCTCCGCAGTGATCCACGTGCCGGCGACGCAACTTCCGCCGCTTCATCGTCCACGAGACTTGAACAATTCGAATTTTCAGGCATAATTCGCAGGTTATTAATTGCGTAAAATCCCGCAGCCGGGTTGCTTGAGGTTTCATGGGCCGAAAACAGTCTCCCATCCTGAACAACAACAAATTGAAGTTGGGCTTCTTCTCTCCGAACTGCTCGGGCGGCATGTCGGTCACGAAAGTTCCCGAGCGCTGGGTCAATTCATGGGACAACAACATCCGGCTGGCGCAACTTGCCGACGAAGCGGGCATCGAGTTCCTGCTGCCGATCGCGCGTTGGATCGGTTACGGCGGGGAAACCGACTTCCACGGCAGCGTGCTGGAGACGCTCACGTGGGCGACTGGGCTGCTCGCGCACACGAAACGGATCAACGTCTTTGCTACGGTCCACACGGCGTTCATTCATCCTGTGGTCTCCGCCAAGCAACTTGCCACCGCCGACCAACTCGGCCACGGGCGCCTCGGTCTCAACATCGTTGCCGGCTGGAACAAGCCCGAGTACGATGCGTTCGGCATTGACTTGCCGGAGAAGCACACTGACCGCTACGCGCTCGCGCAGGAGTGGTTCGACGTGGTCAAGACGATCTGGAGCCACAATGGCCCGTCCGATTGGAACGGGAAGTTCTACCACCTGAAGGGCGTGTATGGATTTCCCCGTCCCTATGATGGCATTCCGCCCATTATGAATGCGGCCGGATCGGGCGAGGGCCGCGAATTTGCCGCGCGCAATGCCGACTTTCTGTTTGCTATCTCCGTCGATCTCGAGAAATCCAAAGCTGAAGTGGATGCGATCAAGGCAAATGCCGCCAAGTTGGGGCGGAATACCGGCGTTTTTACTTTGTGTCACGTGGTTTGCCGCCCAACAAAAAAAGAGGCCGAAGAATATTACCGTTATTACGCCCATGAGAATGCCGACTGGGGCGCAGTGGACAACCTGATGCGACTGCAGGGCATGCACGCGCAATCTTTTCCGTCCGAGGCGCTGGAAATGCTGCGTGATCGCTTCGCCGCCGGACACGGCACCTATCCGCTGGTCGGCGATCCCGACACGATCGTGAAAGAGATGGAAAAGATTCCCGCATCCGGCTTTGCCGGGACGACCCTGAGTTTTGTG